>NZ_JARAVL010000060.1:0-42421 GCF_033792725.1 Streptomyces sp. PA03-5A
CAGCCGTTCCCACTCTGCGTCTGTCAGATCACCCCGCCCCATGTCCACATCAACGACCTGGACGGCGAGTAGTCACATGATCGGGCGGACAAGTCCTAGTACTCCAGCAGCGTTTCGCTATGTGGCCTGGTGACAGGCGCCGTTCGGAGTGTAGGGCGGGGGTTGTGTGTCGGGGGCGGTCTTGCCGGACCGCCCCTCCATCGAGTGGAGTCGTCGCCTGTAGTGGCAGTGGCGGGCGATGGCCTGGTGTCTGCGCCGCCAGAGCGACCAGCTCACCGTGTGGATGCGAAGCTGCCGGCCGGGTTGGGGCGGGCAGCGAGTTGCCAGGAGCCGGCGGACTTCTGCCACGGTGAGTGGGACCAGGGTGCCGGAACCGTTTCTGCATCCCCCTTTGCCGCCGCTTGAGCTGCGGTGGCCGCGAGAAACGCGTGGGCGAGCATGGCCAAGGTGATGTGCCGGTACCAGCCGGTGTAGCGGCGGACTTCGTACTGGTCCAGGCCGCATTCGTTCTTCGCGGCCTGGAAGCATTCCTCGATGGCCCACCGGCGTCCTGCGCCCGTAACGAGTTGGTCGATGCCGGTACCCACCGGGGCATAGCCGAGGTAGTAGGCGACCTCATCGGGCTTGGTGATGCTGCGCCGCGCCAGCGCCCAACGCTGATGTGTGGGCGTGTCACCGTCGAAGTCCTCGATCGCTGGGATTTGGACGGCCGCCCAGTGGTAGAAGCGAGGACCCTTGGCGCCGTTGCCGCACGAGCGCTTCTCCCACGCCTCCCGCGGAGCCTGTGAGAACAGGTAGTCCATGCGGCCGAAGCGAGGCACGTGCTGAGATTTCGGAACGGCAAGCACGTAGCCGACGGCGGCTTCCTCCAGCAGACGGCGAAAGCGCCATTCCTGACCGTAGGCGGAATCGGCGGTCACCCAGGCGATCGGCAGCGGTGAGGCAAGGGCCCGCAAACCATGGTCTTGGCCAGTTCGCCCTTGGTGGCGAAGGCCCGGTCTTCGGGGACCTTCGCAGCGCGGCAGCGCTGGGAGTCGTCGGTCCATGACCTGGGCAGATACAGTTCCCAGTCCACCAGGGCCCGGCCGCGGGTGGTGGCGTAGGCGGCGAACACTCCGATCTGGCAATTCTCGGTGCGGCCGGCGGTGCCGGAGTATTGCCGCTGCACGCCTGCGGAGGTGGTGCCCTTCTTGACGAAGCCGGTGTCGTCGATGATCAAGACGCCCTCGGCGTCTCCGAGCTGTTCGGCAACGTATGCCTGCAGGTCGTCGCGGACTTCGTCGGCTTCCCAGATAGCCCTGTTCAACAGCCGCTGGAAGCCGTCGGGTGTCCGATGGCCGGCGAACTCGGCCAGTTGCCAGCCGTTCTTTCGGCTGACCGGACCGAGCAGGCCACGGGTGTCGTCACGCATCCTGCGGCGCAGGTCAGCGCGGCCGAAACGATGGCCAATACGGAGGAAGAGCTCGTCGAGTTCCGGGTCCCAAGAAGCACCCGCAAAGTCGTCGATCACGCCAGGAGACTGCCCCGACCACGGCGCGGCCACGTGGACCACGTGTCTACCACTGGGCAGCAGTACGGCTGCCGGCCGTTGCCGAGTTCGACTACCAAGGCGAGATCCCCCACTGGATGCGGTGGGCTATGGCCCGGCGCAGTATCCGCAAGCCCGACGAGATCGCCTACTACCTCGCCTACGCTCCCCTGGGCACCACCGTCCAGGAGTTGGTACGGATCGCCGGGACGCGCTGGGCGATCGAGGAGTGCTTCCAGGCCGCGAAGAACGAATGCGGCCTGGACCAGTACGAAGTCCGCCGCTACACCGGCTGGTACCGGCACATCACCCTCGCCATGCTCGCGCACGCTTTCCTGGCCGTCACGGCGCACCAGGTCCGGGAAAAGGGGGCGGAACCGATGAGGCAGCCAGGACCATTGCGCTCACAGTGGCGGAGATTCGGCGACTCCTGGCAGCTTGTCTCCCCCCGATCCCCGCAGCTGCCTGGACACCGAGGACGACACCACGCGCTGAGCTGGTCGAACTGGCGCCGACAACGCCAAGCAGTCGCCCGCCATTGCCACTACTTACGTCGCTCTCGCATGATCGAGGGGCGGCCTACCGAAAGCCACCCTTGACCTTTCCGCGGCCCGCTACACTCCAGCCGCCCAGTGAAACCCGCAGGTCAGACAGCGAAATCCTGCTGGAGTACCAGACGTGTGGGTACGGTGAAGCCACCCATCGGTCCGGCACAGTACGTTGCCGAAGGCCTCAGCCCACATGTCGTCCAATACCCCTAGGAGTCACTGCCCGGCGGGTGCGGTGGTACGACGCGTTCTTCTTGCCCGATGGTGCGGTGCCGCTGGAGATCGGCCACTCACGTAGGAGGGCGTCAACCCCGCGGCCCGTACGGCGACGTCGAAAAGGGCTGGCGCGTGTCGGCGTAGGCGATGACAGGCGAACTCACCGAAGGCGAAGACTTCCTGCGGTCGCCCCGAATTGCCGTCCCGGCGGGTGCTGTAGCGGGCCTCGAAGCGCCCGCGCACGTTCACCGGATAGGTGTGGCCCGGTTTGCCTCCCATTTCCTGTGCCTCCAGGACGCCCGAGTCCCGCATCGGCTCCGCATCAGCGCGGCCCGTGGGCGCCGCACTGCCCTGCCCGGGACTCTCCACCAGGAGCTGAGTCACGGATGGAACCGCCACCGGCCTTCGGAGACGACATCCTCCTTGCCGTCCCTGACGCGAACGGCTGTCTCGTCGTCGATGAAGTAGATCGGAAAGTCCGCCCGCGCAACGATGCGATCAGCCCAGGCGTCATCCCGCTCGGGAAAATCCGGCGAGTACAGGTGGGGCTTGAGATACCAGTCGAAGAGGCCGAACGGCGGCTCCACGTTCGTCGCGCCGAGTACGTGGAGGTCCGCAGTGTCCCCGATGACGTCGGCGGAATGCCCGGTGAGATGACGACTGAAGATCATTGATCCGGCGCTGACCCCCACATAGACCCGGCTCTCCAGCGCCTCAAGGAAGCCGTCGGCCAGGCCGTTGCCGGTGATGCTGCGCGCAAGGTGGTAGTGGCTGCCGCCCTCGACATAGATGACGTCGGCGTGGAGCAGCCGGTCGAGCACCATCTGCCGGGGCAGGCCGTTCAGCTCCAGGACGTTGAACTCCCGCCAGCCGAGGCCGTGCAGGCGGTTCACGTCCTTGACAACCCACCCGTGGTCCCCGGGCTCGGCGACCGAAGCCGTGGGAACGAACACGACGTTCGCCGATCCGAACGGCTTTCCCAGCATGTCCCGCAGCGCATCTCGCAGCGTCTCGTTGCGCAGGCCACTTGCCGTCAAGAGAAAGTCCATCCGGTGAGCCAAGCACGACTGGCGGGCGCGCGCAACGAACATCGGATCCACCCCCCCCCCCGTAGCCGACGGGGCCGGACGGCCCAACCATCGGCTCAGGACTCGCCGGCGAGGAAGTGCTCGGCGAGGGGGGTGCCGGCGAACTTCTTGTTCATCTCGCGGGAGAAGAGCAGCAGCGTGTTGCGCGGCCGATGGAGCACCGCGAGTTCCTGGGCCTGCCCGTCGGCGTTGCAGGTGACCGTGACGACGACCTTCATGGGCTCGCCGAGGACCGCGGCGTCGTAGATCTCGAGGAAACCGTTGTCACCGAAGTCTCCGGTGAAGCTGAAGTTCTGGAACTCGTACAGTTCGCGGGCCTTGACCACGATGGCGCGAACCGCTTCCGCGCCACGCGCGGTGCCGTTCATGGCGGCGCCTTCCAGCGTGACGTCGTCGGCCAGGTTGTCCAGCCACCACGGGTAGTAGCTGAGTCCCTGGCGGTCGGTGTCACTGCTTTCCGCGTTCGTCATGTCGTGTCTCCTTCGAAGATCCGGCCGGGGCGGGCTTGCGTATCGATCGGTTGCCGGTGATTCCGGCGAGAGATAGGAGCAGATGCTCTCATCCGGCCGAGGGCAACCCTGCCGATCCGGCCCGCGCGGTGTGAGGCCCGTCAGGGACCTCGACACTGAGAGTATATGCTCCTATTGCTGAGGCCCGGCGAAGCCGCTGGCCACATGTCGCTGGACGTGCCGGCACCGGCGCAAGCGCACGCTGCCGCCGAGGCGACATGTGCGCCGAACCCTGGAGCACGACCGACAGGTCTGCACGACATGGGCCTCTCCCAACATGTACTCCCCGTGCAGGGAGGTGCCCACCTGAACACCGGGGCGAAGGAGGCCACGTCGATGGACGCGAGTCATGCACCCAGGCCACCTGGGATGCTCGAGAACGAGTGGGAAACCCTCCGGCCCGCCGTCTTCGGAGCGGCGTACCGCTTGCTCGGCAGCGTCGCCGATGCCGAGGACGTGGCCCAGGACGTATGGCTGCGGGCAGCCACAGCCGACCTACGCGACGTCCGTGACCTGCGGGCCTGGCTGGTCACGGTGGCAGCGCGACGGTCGTATGACATCCTCAAGTCCGCCCGCGCCCGCAGGGAAACCTATGTCGGGCCGTGGTTGCCGGCGCCCCTGCTGACGGGGCCGGACGCATCCGAGCCGGTGTTGGTCGACGAATCCGTCGGATCCGCGATGCTCGTGGTGATGGAAGAACTGAAGCCGCCCGAGCGTGTGGCCTTCATCCTCCATGACGTGTTCGGTCTCGAGTTCAGCCGCATCGCCGACGTGCTCGGCATCTCCGTGGCGGCCGCCCGACAACTCGCCTCACGAGCACGGCGGAAGGTGGCCGGGGCCAGGCAGCGCACCGTGGGCGCCTCCCGGGCGGAGCGCGAGCGCCTCATCGCCGCCTTCCGCAGCGCCTACGAAGCGGGGGACATGGCCGGCCTGGTGCGTCTGCTGCATCCCGATGCCGTATATGTCACCGACGGTGGCGGCAGGGTCGTCGCGGCGCGCAAGCTCATCCGGGGCGGCGCGCGCATCGCCATGGTGATGATGCGGGCGGGGCGCCTGTTGCGCGCGGACAGTATTGAGGCCATCGAGGTCGGAGGCGAGCCAGCGCTCCTCCTCCGCAGGGACGGGCGAGCCGTCTCCGTAGACACGGTGGAGATCAAGGACGGTCTGATCACCGCCTACCGCAGGGTCCTCAACCCGGACAAGCTTGCGCACGTGCCCTCCGAGGACACACGGTGCTCCGCTCGACCAGCGTTCTCCGCGAGGCCGGCCGGTCCGGACGCGCCGTGGCACCGGAAAGGAGGCGTGCCCACCAGCGGCAACGCCTCCTGACGCGGGGTGGCCTCAGACTTCCGAGTGCAGGCCGTCGTTGGGTATGTGGACGCGCTGGACCGGCGTGTGCGTGCTGCGGTCGAGCAGCGGTGCGGTGGGTGTGCGGTCGATCTGCAGGCTGAGGAATTCGGGGCGGCTGTAGTGGCCCCGGGCGTCCATCAGGCGCTTGCGCCGGTCGATCATCGTGAGGTCCAGGTCGGCGATCACCTCTCCCTCACCCGAGGTGAGCGGTTCGCCGATGATGCCCCCTTCGGGGTCGACGATGGCGGTGAAGAACCCTTGGGAGAACACCCCGGCCGGGGCACCGGTGTCCGCCGCGAGCTGCGCCCGCTGGTCGGCGTCGAGCCAGGCGGTGGCGTTGACGACGAAGGCGGCTGCCTCCAGCGCGTGCTGACGGATGGCCACCTCCATCTGCGGCGCGAACAAGGGGCCCCCGAACGCGCCGGGGAACATGGCGGCGTGGATCTGCTCACCGTCGGCGATCAGGGCGTAGCGGGCGAGGGGCTGGTAGTGCTCCCAGCAGGCGAGCTGGCCGACGCGGCCGACGGCGCTGTCCACGGCACGCAGCCCGGAGCCGTCGCCCTGCCCCCAGACCATGCGCTCGTGGTACGTCGGCGTGATCTTGCGGCGGCGCTGGAGCAGCGTGCCGTCTGCGTCGAAGAGCAGCTGCGTGTTGTACAGGGAGTCGCCATCACGTTCGTTGACGCCGATCGAGACGACCACGCCGGCTTCTCGGGCCGCCGCGCCGATCGCATCCGTGTCGGCGGACGGCACGGTCACTGCCTCCTCCATCAGCCGCAGGTGCTCCTTGGCCATGGTGTAGGGCGGCTGGACGAAGGAGAAGTAGGGGTAGTACGGGACAACGGTCTCCGGGAAGACCGCGAACCTGACACCTTTCCGTCCCAGCTCACGGATCTTCTCCACCACCTTCCCGACCGTGCCCGCACGGCTGTAGAGCACGGGGCTGATCTGGACGGCAGCTGCCTTCACAAGGGTCATGACGTGGTTCCTTCTCGCGATGCGGGGTCAGCGATCTCTCGGCGGTTGCGGTGACCGGAGGCGGGGCTCAGTCGGCACGGGAACCGGCCTCTTCAAGGGGCCTGGAGTCGGGGAAGGCGCCGAGCTGCGCGCTGACCAGTTCTGCAGGCGGCCGCGCCGGGCCACCATCTCACAAATAAGAGCATATGCTCCTATTTACGGAAGGGCAAGGCGCCAACACGCCCTTGCCGGCCTTCACGCACCGCGGCGGATCCGAGGTCCTCAGCGCGGAAAGACCTCGCCTGTGGGCGACGGCCCCATGGACAGCCGCGCGACCGCCCAGCACGGCGCAGTCGCAGTGTTCACTCAGCCCAGGGATCGAAGCCAGTGTCGAGGACGGCATCGAGGAAGGCGCGCATCCTGGCCGCGTTCTCGGCACCGAACTTCTTCTCGAATTCCGCCTGCACCCCCTCCCACCGCGGGACTGCCGCCCCCATCCGGGCCAGGCCGGCGGGCGTGACGGCGACGATGCGTGCCCGGCGGTCGGTTGCCGACGTCTCGACGGTGACGAGCCCCTCGCGAGCGAGGGGCTTGAGGCTGGAGGCCATGGTCGTGCGGTCCATGGCGATCACGTCGGCGAGGGCGGTGATCGTCATCTCTTCGTGGACGCTGAGCTGCTGCAGGATGCTGAACTGCGTCGCCCGAAGGCCGAGCGGGGCCAGCGCCTTGTCGTACGTCGCGCCGAGGTACCGTGACGCTTTCCGCAGCGCCAGGTTGTTGCACAGGTCCGCTTTCGACGTAGCACTTGTCATTGCGTCCTCCACAGGCTTCCCGTGCACTATACGAGCATCTACTCTTAATTGGGAAGTCCACCACCCGTGCCGATGCGGGGCCGGGCCCCTCCTCCGGAATGAGCCAGAGCACACCGCATCGCCCTTCCGAACATAGGAGCATATGCTCTTACATGTTCCTCGTATGCCAGGCGTGCCGCATGCAGGGACGCAAGGGGGCTCGTACCGGCGCAACGTCACGCCATCGGGCACTGCCGGCACCCCACCCCGTCGCCGGGCGCCTTGCCCCGCCGGCGTCGTCTGATCACCACCGCAAAAGGAACCGAGTGTGAACCCCTCTCCCATCGAACCGCCCGGCCCAGTTGGCCCCGGCATGTCGTCATCGCGCCCGGACCAGCCGCCGCGCCAGGTCTCCCGGCGCGCTTTCGTCGGCGGCGCGGCAGCCGTCACTGCCGGTCTCGCGCTCACCGGTGTCTCCGCTCTGCCCGCCACGGCCGCTCCGCGGCAGACCCCGAAGGGCTTCGGATCCGTGTCCGGTGTTCCCGGGCTCCCGGCAGGGTTCCGTCGGACGTTCACCAGCCGGCTCATCCAGGCCGGTGGCATACGTCAGCACGCCGTCGTCGGCGGCGACGGGCCGCCCCTGCTCCTGATACACGGCTGGCCGCAGAACTGGTACGCCTGGCGCCTGGTCATGCCGGTGCTGGCGCGGAACCACACGGTCGTCGCCGTGGACCAGCGCGGCATCGGGCTGACCGACAAGCCCCGCGACGGCTACGACACCGCCACCCTCGCGAACGATCTGGCCGCGCTGATGGACACCCTCGGCCACGAACGCTTCGCGGTGGTCGGCCATGACACGGGCATGCCGATCGGCTACGCGCTCGCAGCGGACCACCCTCACCGCGTCGACCGTCTCGCCGTCGCGGAAGCCGTCATTCCCGGTGTGACGCCCTCGCCGCCTCTGCTCGGCCCCGCCCAGGCCAACAACATGCTCTGGCACTTCCCCTTCAACCGGCTCGACGACGTCAACGAGCTCCTGGTGGCAGGCCGGGAGGACGTCTACTTCGGCTGGCAGCTCGACACCAAGGCCGCGCGAAAGCTGCCCGACTACGCCATCCGGTACTACATCGAGTCCCTCACCTCGCACCGTCACGCGCTGGGCGGCAGCTTCGGCTGGTACCGCGACCTCGACACCACCTTCGCGCAGAACGCCGACCGCGTGAAGCGACGCCTGACCATCCCCGTCCTCGCCATCGGTGGAGCGCAAAGCGTCGGAGAGGGAGTGACGACCACCATGAAGCTCGCGGCAGACGACGTGCAGTCCCTGGTCATCCCGGGCAGCGGCCACTGGGTTGCCGAGGAGGCCCCGCAGGAACTGCTGGCGGCACTCACCGCTTTCCTGGCCCCCTACCGCGCCACCGCCGCGGCGAGGAACCGCAGGTAGGCGCCGCAAGGGCGACCTGGACCGTCTGTCGCGTGGTCGATGTCCCGCGGGGCCGCATGCGCTTCTGACGGGGTGCGGGTGCCGGGGCTCACATACCCCGGCACCCGCCGCGACGTCACGAGGTACTGGTCAGCGTTGCAGTCCCTGTCACCGTGCGCCGCTGTGCAGGTAGGCGCGGTCGACCGTCTGCCGGACGGAGTTGCCTGCCGCGTCCTTCGCAGTCACGCGCAGCGTCACGTACGCGTCGCCGTGCACCTTGGCCGGCCGCTGCACGGTGGCGGTGAAGCCGCTGCCCTTGGGGGCCGTACGTGCCGTGGTCCAGGTCTTCCCGTCGTCGTAGGAGGTCTCGACCAACAGCCGCACGCCGCGCGGCGCCGCCATTCCGTCCTGCATCCGGACGTTGAGTCCCAGGTTGTGCGTGCGCTGCGAGCCGACCGCGTTGCGGGCGTCGACCGGCACGGCGTAGTCGACCTGGAGCAGCGGCAGCAGCGTCGTGTCGGCGGCGGCACCGGAGCGGAACGTCCACGAGGTGCGGGTGCCGGCGCCGAAGCGCCAGTCGTCCGACACCCGGGTGGTCTCCAGGTCCAGCCGGTACTCGGCGTCGCCCGCGGGCACCTCGATGTCGCCCCACGCGCCCTGGCTCGACTCGGCGATCTGCTGTCCGTCGCGGTAGAGGACCGCAGTGGCGGTGTCGTCCACCGGGTCCGCTCCGGCGCCGCGGGCGCCCGCTCCTCTGCCCCAATCGATGACGTTGAGCTCGTAGAGCGACCAGTGGCCGGTGCCGGAGTCGTTGAACTCCGGAACGAAGACGGACATGGTGTTGCCCTTGCGCACCGACGGCCAGGGCGCACCACGCGGGATCGACGGACGGACCACGGCCCCGAACCACCGCTCCGCCGCCCGCTGACCGGGCCGGTAGGTGCGTGGCAGGTCGCGCATGCCGACCGAGAGCGTGTTGTCGGGGTTGTCGACCACGTTGTGGTGCACGACATGGCGCCACAGCGTGTCCCCGCCGGTCACGTACTCCACGCGCTCCCGCCCGTTGGGGACGTAGCGGCTGTACTGGTTCCAGGCGGTGTCCTGGTACGGACGCCACCCGAAGCGCTGCTCGCTCGCCCAGGTCGAGGCACCCGTGCGGGTGTAGGTGCTGCGGACCACGGCGCTCTCGCGCGCGGAGACGGTGTGCACCAGGTTCTTGGGAACGAAGCCCTTGGACACCTGCATCACGTCGTACAGATACGGGCTGCGCACCGTACCGGAGAACTCCACGGTGGTGGTCCGCTGCTTGACGAGCTTCAGCAGGGCCGCCCCCTCCTTGAAGGAGATCCGTACGGTGGGCAGTGCCATCCGCTCACCGTCCGGACGCCACCGTGTCCAGGAGAGCTCGCCCTCCGGCCACGCCAGCAGCAGTGCCTTCGCGCCTGCGGTCTCCGCGGCCCGGGCCAGCGTCCTCGTGTCGTCGGCGATGGAGAGGACCTGTACGACGGCCACCTTGCCGCGCGCGCCACGGAAGTCCGGAGCCGCGGACGTGCCGGCGTCCACGGCGGTCAACCGGGCGCCCTTGTCCCCGAAGACCTTGGAGTCCAGTTCGTAGTAGGGGATGAAATCCAGGGAGCTGCCGGTGACCTTGACCCGCAGTTGCGGGGCCACCATCTGCCAGCGCGAGTTGAACTCGAAGGTTCCGTCGGTGACCGGCGCGGTCGTGCTGACGTAGAGCCGCTTGACGATGTCGAACATCATGTGGCCCTGGATCAGGCCGTTGCCGTCGATCACGCGGTGGAACGTGGTGCCGATGATGCCGCGCTGCTCGGCGGGCCGGGGGGTGCGGATCTTCACCTCGGTGACCTTGGAGGCGTCAAGCGTCGCTGTCATGTCCTTGGTGACCTTCACCTCGGGGTTGACGAGCTCGCCCGCCTCGAAGCCGTCCTCGACCTGTTCGAAGAAGCTACCGCTGATCTGGTAGGTGCCCTCTTCCACCTCGGCGGTCGCCGTGTCCCTGTCCGTGTACGGCACGAACCCGTCGCCGGACCCGTAGGAAGGACCCCAGATGTTCGGCAGCATGCCGGGCACGACCCGGCCCTGCCGGTCGCGGTAGACCACGGTCAGCCGGTGCGTCTTGCCCCGCACCTTGAGGGAGACGGTGGTGTGGGCGAGAACGGTGCCGTCCGTGGACTTCGCGGTGACGTAGCCGTAGTAGGTACCGCGGGCGGTCGCGCGGGCGGCGTCGGTGCTCAGCGGCACCTCGGCCGTGGCGCCGGGGTCCAACTGCACGGTCTTGGAGCCCAGGGTGACCGCGCCGTCCGCGAGGGCGCGCCCGGTGGTGGTGGCCAGATCGACGGCCAGGGAGAGCGTCACCGGCTTGTCGCCGGTGTTGGTGTAGCGCACGGTCGCGGCCCGCCGGTTGCTGCGGGTCGCTCCGGCCTGCAGTTCCGGGAGCATGACGGTGCCGGTGGCGGTGACCGGGCCCATCGCGGTGGCCAGGTCGATGCGGCCGCCGCCCTGCTCGGTCACCTTGGTGCCGGCCACCGTGTGCGAGGTGCTGACCAGGGCGTCCTTGATCTGCTGCGCCCCCCAGTCCGGGTGCTGCTGGGCCAGCAGCGCGGCGGCGCCGGCGACGTGCGGGGTAGCCATCGACGTGCCGGACGCGGAGGTGTAGTCGGCGTCGACCGGGGTGCCCATGGTGGTGCCTGAGGCGCGGGCGGCCACGATGCCGACACCGGGAGCGGTCACGTCGGGCTTGACCGCCCCGTCGCCGGCGCGAGGGCCGCGGCTGGAGAAGGGGGCCAGCGAGTCGTCGCGGTCGACGGCCCCGACGGTCAGCGCCGCGTCGGCCGCACCCGGGGAACCGACCGTGCCCGGACTCGGGCCCGCGTTTCCGGCGGCGATGACGAACAGCGTGCCGGTGGAGGCGGTGAGGGTGTTGACGGCCTGGCTCATCGGGTCGGTGCCGTCGGAGGCGCTCTCCGAGCCGAGGCTCATGTTGACGACCTCGGCGTGCTCGTCGGCCGCCCATTCCATGCCGTCGATGACCTGCGACTCGGTGCCGTAACCGTTGTCGCCCAGTACCTTGCCGACCAGCAGGTCGGCCTTGGGCGCCACGCCGCGCCGCGTCCCGGCGGACGCGGCGCCGGTGCCGCCGACGGTCGAGGCGACATGCGTGCCGTGACCGAAGCGGTCGTCGGTGTTGCCGCTGCCGGAGAAGTCCTTGGCCTGGGCGATGCGCCCGGCCAGGTCGGGGTGGGCCGCGTCCACACCGGTGTCCAGGACCGCCACCCTCACGCCTTGGCCCTCGTAACCGGCCTTCCAGGCGGTGGGCGCGTTGATCTGCGCGGTACTGCGGTCCAGAACGGCCTTGACCTTGCCGTCCAGCGAGATCCGCGGAGCGACCGCGGCGCGGGCGGCGTCGGAGGGCCCACCAGGGTTCAGCGTCTTCCAGAACGCACCCAGGTCGTCGCCGGCGACCCGCAGCGAGCGGGCGCCGATGCTGGGCAGGTTCCGGGCGGGCGTGGTGGGCGCGTGCAACGCCACCAGCCGGTCGGCGGTGTCCGCGGCGGCCTTGGCCGCACGCGCGGTCCCTCTGGTCCCGTCCGCTGCGGGCCGGGAGGCGACGATCAGCGGCAATGCGGAGGCGTGGGCCTGGTCGTAGCCCTGGGCGATCAACGCCGTCACGTCGAACAGCCGGCGGTCCAGCGTGCCGGCGGTCACCAGCGCCTCGGCGTCGGACGGCACCACCGTGAGCGCCTTGTCGTCCCCCTCCAGCGTCCTGAAGGAGACGTGCTCGCGCCCGGGCCCGGGCCGCACCGAGGCGGTACGCCTTCCGTCGGGCAACGAGGTCACGGTCACCAGGTCGCCGGTGAGCAGTCGCACGGTGGCGGAATCCGCCTTCGCGCGCTCGACGAATCGCGCCTTTCCTTCCGCACCCGTACCGGCGGAGGCGGACGCCACACCGCCGACCGTCACCACCAGTACGGTCGATATCGCCGTCGATAGACGGAACCATGACATCCGTCAGACACCTTTCATTCAGAGCCAGTTCGTGAGCTGCACGACAGAATCAGTGGTGTCCCAGCACATGTCACTGGTATCCGCATGTCGCGGAAGCGACATGTCCCAACGACGACATGGCCACGGGGCGGCGCGGTGGCGACACGATCCGGCCGGTCGGCGTCTGCGACGGCGGGCCGGCGGACGACTCCCCGGCACCCCGGCCCGAAGGGCCGCATCGCCGGCCACGTTCGCTTCGGCGCCCACGAGTTGGCCAGGGCGTGGGGCCCCAGGGATGCTCCGTCTCCTGCCGGGCGCCGCGCTTGGCCGATGGCGCGCAAGCGCTCCTTCGCCAGCAAGCCCCGCCGCACCCGTCACATTGGCGGTGGCTGTCTCGTCCACCTGAGGAAGTGGCAGCGGAGCGAGCCGGCGGATCGCGCCGCCCGGCCAACTCCTGACCGTATTCGCTCAGGGGCAACGAAGTTGCCTGGCTGCGCACCGAGCCAACCGTAACGATCACAGGAAGGGCGGAATCATCGTGACCACAACTACCGGGCATGACAGGGGATCTGCCGGACTGCCTGCGGTAATCACTGCTGCGGCACAGGAGATAACCCCGTGACGGCAGTGCTGGAATGCGCGATATACGGGATAATCGCGGTGTTGTACATCTATGCTCTGGTTGACTGCATAAGGACCCCCGAAGCCCGCATTCGCATACTGCCCAAGGCGGGCTGGGTAGTCATCATGGTCCTGACCCCGCTCCTGGGCGCCATAGCCTGGCGGAACCTGGGCAAGCGGTCCCTTCCTGTCGAAGGCCGGCCGTCCACGGACTGAGCTCGGTCGCTCGCCGCTCCCTGTCGGGTCGCAGCGCCGATCACACCCTTCGCTCCTGACTGCGACCAGCACGGCCGCTTCGCGGCGGACGGCGGGCTGTCGCGCCTTTGCACGGCCCACGCCGTGTCCGCGGAGGGGTGACGAAGGCGCCGGGCAGCGCTCCGAGTCATCCGCCTCGCAATCACAATGAACCGAAAGGCCGCGAATGGAACTCCGTAAGGTAATTGTTAGGGTCGGTTGGGGCGTTGCCGGGCTCCTGTGCGACTTTGCGATCAGTTACGGGGTCATACCTGCTTCATGGGACGGAACTCGGTGCGAGATTGCTCGTGACGCGTGACCCATCACGGCCGCCCGCGACCGTTGCGGGAATGCCTTGATCCCGGGGACTCCGGACACGGGGTTTCCCTCCGCGATCCAGATGCGATCACTCCGTGCATCCCCCCGCGGAACAGGGCTGTTGGCGGGTCGAAGGCACTCCCCTCCACCGAAGCGCCTGACGCTCCGCCTTCCCGGCCGGCGACATGCCCGGTTTCGCGATGCGTCACAGGCCCGGACGGACGGCTGTGACGCCTTCCATGTCAATCCCAGCCAGACTTCGAGGAACCGATGACCTTTTCCTTGGCCGATCTCGACTCACACGACCCGCACTGGAACAAGCGCGGCGCGCTCCATGTGCCGTCAGGCAAGGGCCCGACGGTGTGGGCCGCGGGTGACGTCTACACGATCAAGGCCACGGGTGCGCAGACCAACGGCGGGATGGGCTTCATCGAGGCCACGGTTCCGGCCGGCGGCGGACCCGTTCCTCACGCGCACCCCGAGCAGGAGGAGACGTTCTACATCCTCGACGGGGAGTTGGAGTTCCTCGACGGGGACCATCTCTTCACCGCGGTCGCGGGCGACTTCATTCACATCCCCCGGGGGGTCCGTCACCGCTTCAAGAACAAGGGCAGCCACGCCGCAAGGATGATTTTCATCTTCACGCCTCCGGGCCTGGAACAGATTTTCGTCGATCACGCCCTCCCCGCCCGGCCCGGTGAGGGGCCTCCGTCGGTCATCGACGACGACCAGCTCGCCCGGTTCGACATCATGGCCGGGCTGGCGAAGTCGATCATCATTCCGGAACCCTCCTGACTCCACACCACCCACGGCCCGACCGCGTTGCGGCAAACGAGGGCCGGGTGCTCGTCATGCACGGGGGCATCCGCCGGCAAGGCCGGCGTTCAACCGGTCATGGCCCGACCTCCGGGCAAGTGACCGCCATCGCACACAGGAGAACCAAGCATGCTCGAAGGATTCGAACACGGCTACGCCGACGTGAACGGCACCCGGCTGCACTACGTCACCGGAGGCGAGGGCGAGCCGCTCGTCCTCATGGACGGGTGGCCGCGCACCGTGCACGCTCTGCGCGAACTCCTCCCCCCACTGGCGCAGCGCTTCCGCGTCATCGCCGTGGACTACCGCGGGCAAGGCGCGTCGGACAAGCCCGCCGGCGGCTACGACAAGAAGAACATGGCGCAGGACGTCCACGAACTGATCCGCGGCCTGGGCCACGAGCAGGTCAACATCGCCGGCGGGGACATCGGGGCGATGGTCGCCTACAGCTTCGCCGCGAACCACCCCCAGGCCACGAAGAAGCTCGCCATCTGGGAGGGCGGACCCTTCTCCCAGATATTCCTCGACGTCATCAGTCCCTTCCCCACCCCGGAACAGCCGAACGCCTGGTGGTATCCGCTGAGCCAGGTCGACGGCCTGCCCGTCAAGCTGCTGGCGGGACGGTTCCGGCACATCATCGACTGGTCGACCGAGCACCTGGCGCTCCACCCGGAGCGGATCAGCGAGGAAAGCCGTGCCGTATACGCCGCGGCTTACGACGCGCCCGAAGCGGTGGCCGCGGCCTTCGGCGTGTACCGGACGTTCCACCAGGACCTGGCCGACAACAACTCCTACCCGCCGCTGACGATGCCGGTCCTGGGGCTGGGTGGCCAGTACGTCGCCGTGGTGCAGGCGATGATGGAGGGCAAGGCCACCGACATACGCTACGCCACCATCGCCGACAGCGGCCACTACATCGCCGAGGAGCAGCCTGCGGCGCTCGCCGCCGAGCTGGAGAAGTTCTTCGGCTGACGCCCCCCACGCTCACGGCGCATTGCCACACCAGTGGGGGCAACGTCGTCTTCTTGACGGGGCGCAGACCTTGCGAGGGCATCGGGCACGGCGGCACCAGCCTCACAGGCGGCAGTCCTCACCGACCATGCGTCCCGGGCGGCGAAGCATCGCCTGGTCAAGGAGCGGCCCCCGCACTGCCGAATAGGGGCCGTCGGCGGGGCTCCCGTGCGAACCCCTTCGTCGACCTGGCAGGAGTCGAATCCCGCATGTGCCGAGGCGCCGAGCGACCCACGCCTTCCGATCGGAGAAATACTGTTGAATTCCTTTGCCCTGCATGCCGGTTCGATGTTCGACGGATACACCCTGTCGGGTCCGGCCACTGTGCATGTTTCGGGGGACCGTATCGTGCGCGTCGACCGAACCGGCGCGCTGCCCGCCGACGGCAGCAAGGTCATCGACTTCGGCGTCTCGGCCTGTCTGCTGCCCGGCCTGATCGACACTCACGTCCATCTCGCCTTCGACGCCGGACCGGACCCCGTGACGTCCCTGGTCTCCGCCTCCGACAGTGACCTGCTCGCACACATGCGGGCCGCCGCCCAGTCCGCCCTACTGGCCGGCATCACCACGATGCGCGACCTCGGCGACCGCGGCTACCTCTCGCTGACTCTCGTGGAGGAGTTGACCGAACACCCGGAGCAGGGTCCGGAGATCCTGGCCGCCGGCCCCCCGCTGACCACGCCCGGCGGCCACTGCCACTTCCTCGGCGGCGAGGTCGAGGGCGCCGAAGCGCTCCGTGCCGCCGTCCGCGAGCGTCACACCCGCGGCTGTTCCGTCGTCAAGATCATGGCCAGCGGCGGCCACATGACACCCGGTTCGGTACCGCCGCACGCATCCCAGTACAGCCTGGACGACCTGCGTGCCGTCGTGGACGAAGCACACCGCCTCGGGCTGCCGGTGGCTGCCCACGCCCACGGCATCCAGGCCATCAGGGACGCCGTTGAAGCGGGCGTCGACAGCCTGGAACACGTCTCCTTCCTCAGCGCCGACGGCGTCGCCACCGACCCTGACCTCATCGACACCATCGCGAGGAAGGGCACCTTCGTCAGCCTGACGCTGGGCCTGGCCCCCGGACAAGCCGTGCAGCCGCCCAGGGCCATGACCGCACATGCCATGTCCGCACATGTCAACAGCGTCTTGGACACGTACCGCAACCTGCACAAGCACGGCACGCATGTCGTCATCGGATCGGACGCCGGCATCGGGCCCTGGAAGCCCCACAACGTCCTCCCCCACGGCGTGGCCGACCTCGCCCGGCTGGGCGTCGCGCCGCTGGACGCGCTCAGGTCCATGACCAGCTTGGCGGCCCGCCTGTGCCGCGTCGAGGGCCGCAAGGGCCGCATCTCCGCCGGTGCCGACGCGGACCTTCTCGTCGTGGGCGGCGACCTTGCGCATGATCCCGCAGCCGTCCTCGACGTACAGGCGGTCTTCCGCGCCGGTACCCGCGTACGGTGAGCTGACGGTCTTCCGCCGGACCGACCTCTCCAACATCCGGCCGACGCCGCTCGCCGAACGGACAGCTAGCACCGTTCGCCTGCGAGCGGCAACCGGCCACCACCGCCCACCAGCCAAGACGACGCGGCACCTTGGCCAACGTCCAAGGACTGGCTGCCGCGCAACCGCGCCGGAAGAGGCCTTCCGGGTCCCCCGTGGCAACGTTGCCTCGACAAGGCGAGGTCGTATCTGGTCATGCGACGGCACCGGCACCGGCTACTCCTCCGCGCTGCTGTGTCACCGCCTGTGAGACGACCTGGTCACCTCCGTCGAAATGGACCCAGCGGTTGCGGGCGCGGCCGCAACCACGCCGGCCACCCTCGGCCACGCCCCCGGCCTGATCACCGGCGACGGCCTGGCCGGACACAAGGACGCCGCCCCGCACGACCGGGTCATCGCCACCTGCGGCGCCCTCACCATCCCAGAGCGGTGGCTCCCAGACCCGCCCAGGGCGGCCAGATCCTGGCCGCCCTGGGCGGGTGGATGCACTCCTCGGAACTGGCCCGCCTCACCGTCCACGACGACGGCAGTGCGACCGGACGGCTCCTGAACGGGCAGGTTTCCTGCATGCTCGCCCGCACCTGGGCATGCTCCCCGTCACCGACGGCGGCACCGTCATCGACGCCAGCATCCTGGACGACTGGGCTGCCCGGTTCGTGGCCGAGACCACAGCACCCGGGGCACAACGGCTCGACCTCGGCACCCAAGGCCAGCTGCTCGTGGACACCGCCGCCGGGAGCCGGGCCCTGCTCCAGCCCGGTCCGCACGCCTGGCGGGTCCGCCAAGGCGGCCCCGAACGCATCTGGGACCCCATCGAAGACCACCTCCTACGGTGGCGCCACGACGGATCCCCCGCCCTGAACCGGTTCCGCACGACGCTCATGCGCGCCGAAAGCCATAGCCGCACCGGAGCTGAGCTGCCCCTGACGGCGAGGCGGCACCAAGAAGTCCCGGTGCTGCGTCACACGGGGTTCCGCCGCGGTTTCCGTACGTGACCACGCTTCCCCGACGGGCGAAGGCGGCCCAGCGATGCGTGACCACGAGAGGACGTTTTCGTCCACTGATTCCAGGGCCTCACCCGCCACAGATGGGGACTAGCCGCACAGAAGCCGGATGCCTCGCCAGGATGAGAGGACTATCTGGTCCGAAAAAGTCGCCGATCTGCGGTACGTTTGGAGAAGGCGGTTCCCTGCGGACAGCCAAGCAGCGTGGCCTCACGAGGATCTCCAGGGCGGTAGGCACCATGCATGCAGGCGTCGACTTCTCAGTGCTCGGCCCAGTCCGGCTGCACAAAGAGGGGGCGAGGCCGGAGCCGGCCAGCCGAGGCACAGCGACATCCCCGCTGCCAACTCGGCCGGTACGCCCGGCTGATTGCCGGGACCCCGTCGAGGCTGCGCACACAGCCGGTGAACCCCTCACCGCCCCAAAGCGATCACTCGGGAAAGGTTCGATATGCCGGGCTCCGACCTCTACGAGAAATTCATGGCGCTGCACACCCGCGACGGCGGCCTCGTCATGCCGAACGCATGGGACGGCCTGTCGGCGCTGATGCTGGCCGATGCCGGCTTCGAGGCGATCGCGACGTCATCGGCGGCGCTCGCCACCACACTCGGCCGGTCCGACGGGCGTCACGAAGTCACCTGTGGTGAGCACCTTGAGCATGCGCGGCTGCTCGGCCGTCTCACCGGGCTGCCCGTCAACGGGGACTTCGAGGACGGCTACGGCGACACGCCCGAGGACGTCGCTGCCACCGTGGAAGCCGCCGTCGAGTCCGGCCTGGCCGGTATCGGGATCGAGGACACCTCGGGCAATCCCGATCAACCGATCCGCGACTTCGACGAAGCCGTCGACCGCATACGGAGCGCCGTCGAGGCTGCCAAGGGGCGCATCGTCGTCACCGGCCGCACCGACAACTTCATCCAGGGGCGGCCCGATCTCGACGACACCATCCGGCGTCTGACGGCCTTCGCGGAGGCCGGCGCGGATGTGCTCTACGCCCCCTACCCACCCGACCTCGACGCGCTCGTCGCGATCGTCACCGCCGTCGCGCCGACGCCGGTGAACGTCCTCGTCTCGCCGGCGGACAAGGTGCTGACCGTCGCCGAACTGCAGAAGGCCGGGGTCAAGCGCATCAGCGTGGGTCCAGCGCTCTACACCCACGCAATGGAGGCACTCGACCAGGCCATTACGGCTCTCGTCGCGGGTGACCTCAGCACCGCGACGACAGGAACCAGCTTCGACCGCATCGGCGAACTAATCTCCCGCGGATCGAACTAGCCCAGACCCTGCGAATCACCGCTCCTCACCCACTCATCGCAAGAAAAAGGCATATTCCCATGAACCTCGATAAGCTCATGAACAAGCATCTCACCAGGTATTTCGATCCCAGCAAGACCATTCCGGGGGAAACCCTTCAGCAGCTGCTGCGGTTCCTGCGCTCCGCGCCGTCATCGGTGAACGTACAGCCCAACCACTTCTATGTCCTCGCCACGCCCGAAGGCAAGGAGCGGCTCGCCGACAACCTGGGCGAACGATTCCGGGACAACGGCGAGAAGATCCTCAACGCGTCGCACACCATCATCCTCACCACCCGGGCAGATCTGCCCGACACCCACCTCGAGGCGGTGTTCGCAAAGGAGAGGGCCGATGGCCGGTTCCCTGATCCATCCAAGCAGGAGCTGTGGGAATCCATGACCCGGGACTTCCTCAACCTTCGCAACTACGGCTACAAGGACCTGAACCACTGGATGGAGAAGCAGACCTACATGGCGGTGGGCCTGACCATGATGGCGGCCGCCGAACTCGGCGTCGAGGCCACGCCGCTGGAGGGGTTCGACCCGACCAGTGTCGACAAGGCCTTCAAGATCCGCGAGAGGGGACACACCACGACGGTGCTGCTGGCCCTCGGCTACCCCGACCCGGAAAGGGTGTACACCACCCCGATCTCACGCTTCGACCCGGACCAGCTGTTCACCTTCGTCTAAAAGGCCGCCCGGAAACCAAAACCCACCACACCTACCAGGAAGAGCCATTTCGATGAAAGCCATTGTGGTCACCGACCCGGCCGCCGGAACGGCCGGAATGACGCTGACGGAGCGGCCTGAGCCGCTCGCAGCGATCAACGACGTCATCGTTCGCATCCATGCGTCGGGCTTCGTCCCCACAGAGATGGAGTGGCCGTCCACCTGGGCCGATCGCGCCGGCCGTGACAAGACCCCGTCGATCCCCGGCCACGAGCTGGCCGGAGTGGTCAGTGCTCTCGGCTACGGCACGACGGGGCTCTCGGTCGGGCAGCGGGTGTTCGGCCTCGCCGACTGGCACCGCGACGGCACCCTCGCGGAGTACGTGGCGATCGAAGCACGCAACCTCGCACCGCTGCCAGGCGACGTCGACTTCACGGTAGGCGCGTCCCTGCCGATCTCAGGTCTGACCGCGTGGCAGGGCCTGTTCCAGCACGGCCGCCTCCAGGCCGGTCAGACCGTCCTCGCCCACGGCGCAGCCGGGGCAGTCGGGACGATGGTGACCCAGCTCGCGCGTGAAGCCGGCGCCTACGTCATCGGCACCGGACGCTCCGCCGACCGCGACAAGGCCCTCGACTTCGGCGCGCACGAGTTCGTCGACCTCGAGAACGACACGCTGAAGGACGTCGGCGGCGTCGACCTGGTCTTCGATGTCATCGGTGGCGACGTCCAAAAGCAGTCCGCCACCCTCATCAGGGCCGGAGGAACACTGGTGTCCATCGTCGGCCCCGTCGAAGCACGGCCCGCCGACGGCCTGGCCGTCGACTTCGTCGTCGAAGCCGATCGCCTCGCACTCGGCGAGATCGTGCAGCGGGTGCGGGACGGACGGCTGCGGACCAACATCGGCGACGTCGCGAGCCTCGACGATGCCATCGGCGCCCTCAATCCGACCACCCGGCGCCTCGGGAAGACCGTCATCCGCGTCCTCCCGTAGGTGGTGGACGGCCACCGTCCGAGCGGCAGGTCATGGTCCCGATCCACGCCACGGCCATCGGCCACCGACCGGCGCAAGGACCCGAACCGACAGAGGAGTCAATCACCTTGGACGGACAGGAACTGCAGAAGATCGCGCGCGACTACACCGCGGAACTACCCGGCACCGACCAGGAGCGTCGTTTCGGCCCCGACTGGGAGCTCCACAAGGTGGGCGGCAAGGTCTTCATGCTCATGACCGATATGCCTGGACGCCCCGTCCTGATCCTGAAAGCCGATCCTGACGACGCCACAGCCCTGCGTGAGCAATACGCGGGCATCACCCCCGGCTACCACATGGACAAGAGGCACTGGATCACGGTGGAAGGCGGAGACGCCATCGACGACAAGCTGGTGAAGGAACTCGTCACCGACTCCTACCGTCTCGTGGTCGGCGGGCTTCCCAAGTCCAAGCGACCCGTGGATCCACACACTTACGACCGCCACGCCTGACCCCTACCCATCCTGCGACGCAGTGTCGCAGCAGTCATCTGGAGCCTCCCATGCGCGTTTTCGTCACTGGCGCCAGCGGCAGCATCGGCTCCGCTGTCGTTCCCGAACTCATCACGGCTGGTCACGAGGTCCTCGCCCTCGTCCGCTCCGATGCCGCGGCTACGGCCGTCGCCGCCGCCGGCGGGACGCCGCTCCGCGGCGACCTCACCGACCTCGACAGCCTCCGTGCCGGCGCCACGCAGGCCGACGGTGTCATCAACCTGGCCTTCAGCAACGACTGGAGCAACTTGGAACAGGGCATCGACGAGGAAGCGCGCGCCGTGCAGACCCTCGCGGCCGCACTCGAAGGCAGTGGCAAGCCGTTCGTGCATGCCGGCCTCACGCCGATGGTGCCGGGCCACACCTCCACCGAGGAGGACCGCGACACCACCAACGGTCCGGTCGGTGGCCGCGGCCGCACTTCCGACGCGGTGTTGACCCTGGCCGCCCAGGGCGTCCGATCCTCTGTCGTGCGGCTGCCGCGCTCCGTGCACCAACGCGGGTCGACATACGGCTTCTGCTCGGTGCTCATCGCCGCCGCGCAGAAGACGGGCGTGTCAGCGTACGTCGGCGACGGCACACAGCGGTGGCCGGCGGTCAACCTGCTTGACGCGGCCCGGCTGTTCCGCATCGCACTCGAGGACGCTGCGCCGGGCACGGTCCTGCACGCGGTGACCGACGAGGGCGACACCATGAGGTCGCTGGCCGAGGCCATCGGCGGCGTTCTCGCGGTCCCGGTCGAGTCGGCGCCGGCTGAGGGCTTCGGCCCCATCGGTCACGTGTTCGCCCTTGACATGCCATCGTCGAGTGCACTGACCCGGGAACGGTTCGGCTGGAAGCCCACCCACCCACGCCTGATCGACGACCTCGCTGCCGGCGACTATCCCGCCCTGGGCTGAAATCCTCGGGATGCCGCCGGACCGGACAGGGTGAGCGACTACTGACCTTCCGCACTCTATTCCTCTCGAACGTCGTCAGGCGCGTGGGCGAGCAGGACGAGTCCCGCTCCCGTGGCGAACGCTCCGAAGCGGCCTCCCACCCGGCTGTCGGCCTGCGGGGCGCCCGGCGCGCTCAGACGCTCGAGGAAGACAACGTCCAGGTGGTCCCGCACGGAGAGATGGATGTGCTGCTCCTTGGTCACGTCGTACAGGTCGTACAGGACCGGCAGGGCCGCGTCGCGCAGCGGGAAGCCGCGAGGCGCGAGGGTGGCCACCTCCCACAGCCGCAGGCCCACCCGGTAGCGCCGGTCGGGTCCACGCTCCAGGGCTCCCCAGGCGACGAGTTCGGCAGCACGACGATGAACCGTCGGCAGCGCCAGGCCCGTTCGCCTGGACAACTCGGTGGGGGTGAGCGCGGGGTCTTCGTGGGAGAAGGCGCGGAGCAACGCCAGGACCTTGTCGGTCACCGACATGCCGTGCTCATCGGACATGTCCATGCCCCTTCCTTCGTGTGCGGGACGGGCTGCGCGCCGTTCGGCGGACGCGCCGTCCACGCCCCCTCCCCGCACGACGGCCTGGGCCGTCGTGCGGGGTCGGCCGGGCCGCCGGGCGATGCCGGGGCCCGCTTGCTGTCAGTGGACGGACCCGGCGGCCTTCTCGATGAGGTCGGTGACGATGCCCGGGTTGGTCACCTGTGCGGCGTGCGGGGTGTCGGCCTCGACGGTGTGGGCGTGGGCGCGCTCGGCCATGAAGCGCTCGGTGGCGGGCGGGATCACGTGGTCGTCCTTGGAGACGAGGTACCAGGACTGGATGGTCTTCCAGGCGGGGGCGCCGGAGGCTTCGCCGAGTGCCTCGGGGGCGGCGGGGCTCTGGGTGGCGGCGAGTTCGGCGGCGGCCTTGCTGCTGACGCGGTTGCTGAGGAAGAGGTTGCGGTACTGGTCGGCCTTGGCGTACCGCAAGTCGGCGGCGAGGGAGCGGCTGCTGACCACGGCGAGCAGGCTCTTCTACACCGAGGGGATTCGCGCTGTCGGCGTCGACCGGGTGATGGCGGAGGCCGACGTCGCACGCGGCACCTTCTACCGGCACTTCGAGGGCAAGGACGACCTGGTGCGCGGCTACCTGGACGCCACCGATCACGACATCCGGACCCGGGTGGCAGTGGCGGCCGAGAAGACGGGGGGAGGTACCGCGTTGCTCGGCGTCGTCGCGCACGGCATCGGCGAGGAAATCTGCGGTAAGGGGTTTCGGGGCTGCCCGTTCATCAACGCGGCCGCGGAGTACCCGGATCGGGAGTGTCCGATCCACCAAGCCGTGCTGAGGCACCGCGAGTGGTTCCACCAGGTACTGGAGGACGCCTTCGCGACCATGGGCGTCGCGGACCCCCGGCAGTCTGCCGACCTGGTGGTCGCCCTACGTGACGGGGCAATGGTCGCGGGCTGCCTCGGCGACTCCCGGTCCGCGGCGCGCACCCTGGTCCAGGGTGTCGACCTGGTCGTCGCGTCGGGCTTACGGAAGGGCGGGCTGGCGTGAGCCCGCTGTCGTCGGCGACGCCACCTCACACGCCCCCGTCGCGCAGCCCCCCTTTTCGGAAGCCCAGCCGCGTGCCGATGGGCCCGGCAGATGGTGGGGGACCGTCCACTCACGTCGTCATCCGTGTCGGCCGTGGCCAGGACGGCGGCGAGAATCCGTGCCTCGGTGCCGTCGACGGCCCACCTGATCAGGCGTTTGTGTCCCGCGGCAACCCCTTCTCGTGAAACAGAGCCGCTCGTCGCTGACCGGGGCGTGGCGCCGCCGTCGCCGCTGAACTCAACAGCCGTCCACGCAGACGCTCGGCTGGGAAACCCCAGCCGAGCGTCCGGCCGGAACCGCGGTGGGTGCGAGCCCTGGACCGCGGTTCCGGCCCGCGCGTGGGCTACTTCGTCAGGTAGGCGTCGACGATGGTCTCGTCGACGGTGTTGCCCTGCTTGTCCACGGCCTGGGCCTTGAACGACACGCTGCCGCCGGCCTTGGGGTTGGTGATCTGAACCCGGCCGTCGCACACGCTCAGCTTCTGCCAGTGGGCTCCCTTGTCGTAGGAGGCCCACACGCTCAGGGACTTGAGGTTCCTGCCCGCGGCGGTGCCGCGGACGGTCACCGGGACCCACACCTTCGCCCGTGCCTTGCCCGTGTTGTCGAGGGACAGGGCGGGGGTGAAGCGCACGACGGAGGTGGGGAGCTTGGTGATCCCCGGAGCGTACTCGGAGGAGAACGTCCAGCTCGTGGTCATGCTCGTGGAGACGTCGGCGACCGTGCCGCGCTTGACCGAGACGGTCAGCCGGTAGTCGGCCCGCTCGTTCTCCGCGATGTAGAAGACGTCCATCGGGTAGATGCTGGTGTTGACGAGCTCACCGTTGCGGTAGAGGGATGTTCGCGCGCTCTCGATCGGCGAGTTGTTGTCGCTGATGTTCCCCTCGCTGTCCGAGAAGAGCGGAAGCCGTCCGTCGATCGCCTCGTCCGCCCGGAGCAGCCCGATGAGTCCGGCGCCCTCCGGGAGATCCGGCCCGAAGACACCGACGTTGAACACGTGCTGGTAGGAGCGTCCGGGCTTGAACGTCCTCGGAAGTGCGTCATAGGTGGACTCGTACGAGTCGTTCGCGTCGACCTGCATGAAGCCCAGCTGCCACGAGGTGTTCCCCGAGAGCAGGTGCAGGGTGCCGGTGTAGGGCAGGGCGTGCACGGTCCCGAGTCCGGCGCCGCCCTCGGTGATCGGCGTGATGAATCCGAACTTGCCCTTGGCGGGTGCTCCGAGCTTCGCCTCGACCTTGGCGAACTCTCTGGACTTGGCGTGGTGGGTGAAGCCGGTGAGGTACCTGTCGCCGGTCGGCTGGTACACCAGGTGATACTCGTCGTGCCCGTTGACGCCGGTGGAGAAGGTGGTCATGAGCTGCTGCGTCAGCTGGTCGCCCGCGGCGGCCTTGGGGCCCAGGTGGCCGGTGCGGTACTGCGCGAGGGAGTTGGTGAAGACCCCGTAGCGGGTGCTGTATCCGTCGGCCAGTTCGATGCCCGCGCTGAAGAAGCCGAGGACCGGCTGGGCCGAGCGGTCGGGGACGGTGATGTCGAGCGGCTTGGCGGTGCGCGCGTCCACCGTCACCGTGGTGTCCTGGGTGACGTCGAGGTTGGGCTGGTTGAACCAGTCACCGCCCTGGTCGTACGAACCCGCCGGGTCGACCCGGACCATGCTGTTGAGGAAGTACCGGCCCTTGGGGACGCGTACCGAGTGCGTGTCGCCGCTCAGCACGGTGTTGGCGCCCTTGGCCGGTCCTTCCAGGCCCTGCAGCTGGGCGTCCCAGGCGGGGGCGGGTGCGGGCTCGCCCTTGCGGTCCAGGGCCTTGACCGTGACGGTGTACATCTCCGACTCGCGGTCCACGGCCAGCGCGGTGCCGACGGTCTGCCCGTCGCCGGTGGCCGTGACGCGTCCGGTGAAGGCACCGGTCGTGTCGCCGCCGAGGCGGGTGTCGGCGGTGACCTTCACCGTCGCCTCGCCGTGCGCCGGGACGGTGACCTGGTCGTCCGCGGTGAACATCCCGCCGGGCGCGGCGCTTCCGTCCGGCCCGGTGGCGTCCACGGTCAGCTTCAGGGTGACCGGGGCACTGCCCGTGTTCCGGTAGGTGAGGTTCTTCGTGAGCGGCTGGTCGTCGGTGTGCGGCCACTGCGCGACACCGTACGAGAGCGACGTCTCGCGGGCGACGACGGTCTGCTTGATCGCCTTCCGCAGGTCGACCCGGCCCGAGCCCTGTTCAAAGGGCGTGTAGCCGAGAGGAGTCGTCGAGGAGACCAGCGCGTCCTTGATGTCGTCGCCGCTCCAGTCGGGGTGCTGCTGGATGAGGATGGCGGCGGCGCCGGCGACGTGCGGGGTGGCCATGGACGTGCCGTTCAGGGCGATGTAGCCGTCTGCGACGGAGGGGGCGACGCTGGCCAGGTAGCTGTCGTGCGCGGCCGCGGCCCCGATGGCCACGCCGGGCGCCGTCAGATCCGGCTTGATGCCGCCGTCACCGACGCGCGGGCCGGTGCTGGAGAACGGGGCCAGCTTGTCCTGCTTGTCGACCGCGCCGACGGTGAGGGCGGCCTCGGCGCTGCCCGGCGAGCCGACCGTTCCGGATCCCTGCTCGCCGTTGTTGCCCGCCGCGATGACGAAGAGGGTTCCGCTCTCGGCCGACAGCCTGTTGACCGCCTCCTCCGCCGGATCGATCTCCGGGGAATCGTAGGCGCCGAGGCTGAGGTTGACAACGTCGGCCTTCTCGCCGACGGCCCACTCCATGCCCGCGATGATCTGCGACATGCTGCCGCTGCCGCTGTCGCCGAGGACCTTGCCGCTGAGGATGCGGGCCCCTGGCGCCACACCCTTGTACGTGCCACCGGACTTCGCGCCGGTGCCGGCCGTGATGGATGCGACATGCGTGCCGTGACCGAACCGGTCCTCGGTGTCCGGCGAGTCGGAGAAGTTCCGCTCCTCGACGACCTGCCCGGCCAGATCGGGATGCGTGGTGTCGACACCCGTGTCGAGGACGGCGATACGCGTACCGGTGCCGTCGAAACCGGCCGCCCACGCCTCGGGGCCGCCGATCTGCGGGACGCTCTTGTCCAGGCTCGCCTGGACGACGCTGTCCAGCCACACCGAGGCGATACCCGGTGCGACGGTGCGCTTCATCGCGTCGGCGGACCCGCTGGTGACCGCGGACCACAGTTCCGCGGTGCCGTTCGCGGGCGCGGTGACGGCGTCGGCGTTGACGCTCGACAGGGTGCGCCGGACCTCGGCGCCGCCGGTGGAGCGCAGGGCCGTCCTGGCCGCCGGACGGGCCGCGTCGTACATCACGATGAGCCGCAGGTCATGACGCTGTTCATAGGCCGGCCCGCTCAGCGTGGTGACGTCGAACAACTGCCGGTCCACCCGGCCGCTCTGTACGAGGTCCCGGGCGTCATCAGGCATGGCGTAGGTGTGGCCGTCACGGGTCTCCACCCGGATGGGTATGTCCTCGCGGCCCTTGGCGGGACGCGCGGCGACGATCTCGCCCTTCGCGTTCACCGCGATCCGGTCACCGGTGATCAGTGGAATCCACCGGTGCACGCCGGTCCCGGCCGCAGCCCCCTTGACCTCGGGGCCCGTTCCGAAGGCCGAGGCCGAGAACGGCGTGGCCGACGATGCCGTGCCGGTGGGCGCGGAGAGTGCCACGGACACCGACGGGGTAGCGGCGACCAGCAGCAAGCTGATTCCCAAGACCGTGCCGATCGCAGGTCTCTTGGACGTGAATTTCACGGTTTCCTCTCGTTCATTCACCCCGCGCCAACACGTGAGTTTCACGGCGGACTTGGGGTGCGCCGCACAGCGAAGCACCAGCGTCGAGAGGGTGTCAATGGGTTGATCTTGGATGGCGAGCCGGTAAACCGGTCACCAACTGGTGGATTTCGCCCGGCATTAGCGCACTTTTCGCCCCCAATGCATCCGCTGTCCGGCAAGACAGGCACAGACGGCGTGCCACCTGCCGTGATGCATGCAGCGAGACACTGGGAGCCGGTCACCCGCGCACGAGGGTCGGCAGCGCTCTCCCCGTCCTCGTAAGGAATCTGTCCGGAATTCGGAATTTCCCGCCCGCCCCATTCGGTTCGGCCGGATTCGACAGGTCGCAATCCGCTGAGGGTGCGGACCTGGCCATAGAAGGCCTAACGGTGCCAGCGGCCGTCACCGGCAAAGGGACCCGGCCGATCGGGTCAGGATCCTCGACCCTCGACGTGGGTCCAGCGTGGCCAGCCAGGCGGCAGGTGCGGTGGTCGCGTCGCAGTAGCGGAAGCCGTGCCTTAGGAACAGTTCACCGTTGCCTGTGGTCGCGGTGAACACGGGCTGCGTTCCGGTGCGGGAGAGCACGGCCCGCAACAGGCCCGAACCGATGCCACGGCCCTGGCTACCGGGTGCGACGCAGAAGTTGTAGAGGACCGCGGCGGCGCAACCGGCTCCCGCAGGACCTACCTGCCGAAGGCTGCGGTACGCGGGCGATCGCTCCTGGTAGCGGTGCACCGCGACACAGCCTTCAACCTCCCCTGCCTCGTCCTCGGCGACGAGGAAGTCGCCCGCATGACGGGCATAGTGACCGAGCGGGCGCTCTCGCAGCGCGCCGCCGAGGACGAACGCCGAGGACAGCTGATGCAGAGCCCAGGTGTCCGCAAGTGTGGCGGTCCGCACCGCGCCCGGACGGCCGAGGCGGCCGGTGACCTCGGGCGCAGCCGTGGTCAATGCCGTCTCGCTCTCATGACGTTGGGGCAACGCGGAGGGTTCGCGAACTCCGCGAGGAGATCGCCCTCCGGCGCGCATGTCGGGCACCTTGCCGCAGGCAGTGATCGATCCGTTCACCGGTGATCGGCGCGGCACCGACGGGAACCGCCACGGGCCAGGGCCACGAGGTGTGCGAGCCGTTGACCGATGTCGGCTGCGCTGCGGGCCGGAAAGTGCAAGGCAACCCGGACGTCCTGGTACCCGCGGGCGTACTCGCACCGCAGGGTGAGCCCGTGGCGGTCCAGTGCGATCGGGCGCAGTTCGACGACGTCTTGCAGGACGTTCCGGTTGACGAGCCTGCCGAGTTGGGCCATCACATCGCTGTGGTCCCGGTCGAGATGGGTGAGCAGCGCCGTCTCTTCGATGGCCAACGGGTCGGTCCGCGCGGCAGCCAGTTCGTCGAGGTCGACGCCGACGGTCGTCCCGTCCCGTTCGATGGCGGCGCGGGCCAGATCGAGGCGGAGAACAAGCACCTCGGGCGCATCCTGGATCTCGGCTGGAGTGAGGAAGCCGGCAAGGGACACGCGGGCCCGGACCCGGTCGCGGACCGCCGTCGGGGCAAGGTCGGTGAACTCGACCAGACTCGCGAGAATGCCACGCGGGGTGAACGCGGCTTCGTCGACAAGCAGGCTGTCCGAGGGGACGTGCAGTCGTAGCGTTCCACTGCTGTCGACCGTGTGCATCGAGATCAGGTCGTAGCAGTTGCCATCGGTCGTGAGACTCAGGGAGTCGGAACGTGCCAGGACCGAACGGATCCGCTCCGCGTTGGTGGGGTAGGCCGCCGGGACGAATGTAATGGCCATCAACGCGCTCCTTAGGTTAGCCTCACCTAAGTTAGCATCCCGGCTGGTGCGCGGCCCGCGGCTGTTCGCCTGGGACATCGGCTGGGGGGGGAGGACGTCCCCTCCCAGGTTCGCAGCCCGGCCCCTTCGGCGACTGCTTCTGGGTCCACATCGTGGGGCCCTCATCGACGGCATGATCGGGGTCCGGGTCCACATCGGCTGACGTCCCGCACATCCGTACGCGCATGGCCAAGGTCCCGGAAGTCGGCTGCACGCGCCCGGCTCAGGGGTAGAGGCCGGCCCGGAAGGCGAACGAGACGAGCTGCGCCCGATCACGTGCGCCGACCTTCGTCATGGCCCGCACCGCATGCGTCTTCACGGTGAACGGCGACACGGACATCTGGGCCGCGATCTCGTCGTTGGCGAGGCCGCTGGCAACGAGAACGACCACGTCCCGCTCCCTGGGTGTCAGAGCGCCGAAGCGCCGCAGCAGCTCCTGGTCGATCACCGGGGGCGGTCTGTCGGTCATGTGACCGATGAGCGCCGCCGTCGCGGCGGCCGACAGCGCACCGCCACCGCCGACGACCTCGGTGATCCCGGCGACGAGTTCAGCGGGGCTCACCGTCTTGCTCAGGAAACCGTTGGCGCCCGCGCGCAGGGCGGCGAGGACGATGTCGTCCTGGTCGAAAGTGGTCAGCACGATCACCCGCGTCTTTTCGGGCGGATGCTCCGCGCGGATCCGGCGGGTCGCTTCGACACCGTCGATGCCGGGCATCCGGATGTCCATCAGGACCAGGTCGACGGGGTGCTCCCGGAGGAAGGGGACGACCTGGAGTCCATCGGAGAGATCACCCACGACGACGAGACTCGGGTCGAGCCGAAGCATCGCCCGGATCCCGGCCCTGATGTCGTCCTGGTCGTCGACGATCAGAATCCGGCTCATCGGACGACGGCTCCCAGAGGGCTGAACTCCGCGTGGACCCGGAATCGCCCGTCGTGACTGTCGATCGTCAGCCGCCCGCTGGAGGACTCCACACGTTCGCGCATCCCCACGAGTCCGAGTCCGCTACCCGAGTCGGAGCCGCGGGGTGAGCGACCGACGCGGTTCTCCACCGTGACGCAGATCCTGCCGTCGCACTCGCGCACATCCACCGTCGCCGTCCCCTCTCCGTGCCGGTAGGCATTCGTGAGTGCTTCCTGAACGACCCGGTAGACCGTCACGCCGACGCTGGGCTCCACGAAGCCGACGGGGATGTCGATGGAGGGCCGGATGTCGAGGCCGATGCTCTCGAAAGAGGCGATGAGTCCTTCCAGGCCGCTGAGCGCCGGGGTCGGCCGCAGCGCCTCGTCGTCGGAGATGTCGTCCCCGAGGCGGAGAAGCGCGAGGATGCGCTGCGTTTCGACGACGACGGTGCGGGCGCTGGACCTGGCTGAGACGAGGGCCTGCCGGGAGGACTCGGCGTCTTCGGGCAGCCCGATTTCCGCTGCACCGAGGTGCAGGCTCAGCATCGCGACCTGGTGGCCGATGACGTCGTGGAGGTCCCGGGCGATGCGGAGTCGTTCCTCGGTCACTCGTCGGGTGGCTTCGATCTCGCGGGTGGCGATGGCGCTTTCGGCCCGTTCCTCCAGGGTCCACCAGTGGTCCCGGTGGATGCGGAGCGCGGCCCCTGTCGCACCTCCCGCCACAGCCGAGAAGACGGCGGCCGCTCCCACGACAGCGCCGCCACGGAATCCTCCGACCGTCATGAACGCCCCGAGGAAGAACGCCGCCACAATGCCGGTTCCGGCCAGTGGCTGCTTTCCCCTGAGGGTGACCGAGAACAGGACGAGCACCGCCATCATCCACACCGACAGGGGGTCGTTTCCCACCGCTGTCACGGCGAAGGACGCCGCGCTCGTCACGACCAGCCCCGCCCACGGCTGCCACCACGAGAGGGTGACACCGATGCCGGCGAGGAGCACGGACAGGGCCGTCGGCCAGTCCGAACCTCTCAGGATCACTGCCACGATCTGACCGGTGAACACCAGCGCGGCCAGTGCATAGGCGACTCGGTGCAGCACCTCGGGGCGGCGGACCCACAGCGGTGCCGCGAGCCCGTCCTGACTGTTCTGCGCCATGACCATGAGCCGATTCTCGTTCACGTATGCGGCGGTCGTGTACTTCGAATGAAGTAGACCGCGCAGCTGCTTGGGTCGATCGGGACGGCAGAGCACATGCCGTCGAAGCGGATGGCAGAACTACTTCGTTCGAAGTACACGGCGCCTCCCGAGGCCCCTGAGACTCGTCAGCGAGGCGACCGTCTCACACCGTCACGATCACCACGGGACACCTGATGACTCAGACCACCGTAACCTCGACCACTTCGACCACGGCGACGACGACGCCTTCCGGGCTCCGATCGCTCCACCTGATCCGAGTCGTTTTCTCCCTGATCTGGGTGGCACTCGTCTTCACGACCTCCGCCTCGCTCGCGTCCGCGGACAGGCCCACGGTGATCGCGGCCGTGCTACTCGTCGTCTACCCCTTGTGGGACGCCGTCGCCACACTCCTCGAGCGTCGCCTGGCCGGCACCGGCTCCACGAACCGTGTCGGTACCGTCAACCTGGGTCTCGGCCTGGCCACCACCGCGGGAATGATCATCGCCGTGTTCTCCACCGTCGGGACAGCCCTTCTCGTGTTCGGCGTCTGGGCCCTGCTTTCCGGCGCCATCCAGCTCGTCGTGGCGATCCGACGCCGGCGCACCGTCGGCGCCCAGTGGCCCATGGTCATCAGCGGTGCACAGTCCGTACTCGCCGGCGCCACCATCGCCGCCTCGTCCGCTTCGGCGACGAGCAGCCTGTCCACCGTCGCCGGGTACTCGGCCTTCGGTGCCTTCTGGTTCCTCGTCTCCGTCATCGCCCTCAGCATCCGCAGCCGACGCGAGAAGCGTTGACCACCGCCGTAGCAGCCCGCCACCACCTCTCCCCCGGCATTCAGCTGAACAACAGAATCGCGTGTCCAGGCCGAAGGATCGCTCGCTCGGGCCGTCGTCCCGCAACATGGCCAGGTTGTGATTCGCACCAGGTTCCTGGTGGGCCGATCACTCCGGGTAGAGCGCCGCGATCCGGGGCAGTCGGGCGGCGACCTCCTTGTGGTCGCCGAAGTCGAAGTTCCAGGCGGGGTCGAGGTCAGGGTAGTTGATGGTGAAGGCATCGCCTGGGAGTTCTGTACCGGTTGCGTTCTCATAGGCGTTCCAGCCGATGCTCAGGGTTCGCTCGCCCTCAAGGTCGGTGCCTACGGCTGCTGCTGCCTGGACAGCTGGTACGTCAGCGAGGCGGTCGGCATCCGCTGTGATCTGTTCGAATACCGTGCGGCCTTGGGCGATCAACCATCCACGAAAGTAGTCGAAGCCGTCGTCGGAGCATCCGCCGTTGATGAGGTAGGCAGCAGCCCAGAGAGGGGCTTGATAGGAGGCGGCCATGAGATTCCAGAGAATCTGCTGTACGGCGATGATCTGTTGAGGGTCATGGGCGGCCAGCAGCGTCGTAGCGTGGCTTGCGATGTCGTCGACATCCGCAGAGTCGCCGGCTCTGCCCCGAGCTTGGTCAATGAGGTGCCAGAACTGTTCGATGTCCATGGCGGCACAGCATGGCACCCAGGGCAGACAACGAGCCGGGACTCGGGGTGCCTCATGTCGTCTGGGAGGGCATTGACTGGGCCCCCTGGGCGTCGGTGACGTCGCATGTCATGGCGAGGTGAGGGTCCGGGTCCGGACCCGCAGAAGCGTGAACGATGCGCGGCCACCCATTGCTCGTTGAGGGCTGCGGGTGAGTCCGGCGGTGACGGCGTTGCTGCGCAGCCTGTATGTCGGCGCCGAGCCGGTCGGCCGCGGTCGCGGAACCGTAAGCGCAGGCGCGCTGGCCGCGGGTGTCGGAGCGGCTGGGCCGTCGGGGTGCGTGACCCTGGCACCGCCGCAGCTCCGCGAAGGTGTCGGCGAGCGGTCCCTCAGGCCGCCAGGACGTTCCGGACTCTGGCGAGCTTGTGCTGGGTGACCTGGTGGTGGACCGTAGTCGACAGAGCCACGGGATCAGTCGCCTTGGCCCGCAAGCCCTCCAACCACGCCGCTGTCCCCGGCCAGTTGAGAGGGAGCCTGAATTTCGACCACAGGCCTGCCAGCTCACCGGCGAGTGCCAGGCCGCCCTGGAGGAGGTCCGCCAGGCCGGCCGCCGCCGCGATGAGGACGCTGTCCTCCACCTCCAGCACGGCCGGCGGGAGTCCCTTGTCGTGGCTCGCGGAAGCGGCCGAGAGGTAGGCCCTGACGACCTGCTCCAGCGACGGAGGTTCCTCGCTCAGGGACAGAAGGCTCTGCTCGCGGAGGGCATCGACAGCTGCCGGATACTCGCCGTCGTGGTTCCCGAAGAGCACTCGCTCCGGCTGCCCCGAGGCTCCTTCCAGTCGCTGCCCCAACATCAAGGAGATCACCGGAAAGTCCCGCGTCAGCGCGTGAACATGCGCCGTCGGTATGTACGCGTTGCCGGACGTCGTACGGTCGAGACAGACACCCTGGACAACCGGGCCGATGCGACGGAGCAGGTGCAGCGGCTTCCAGGCGTCGAACCCAGGAAGCGCGGCGGCCCAGTCCGCTGTGACCCGTCGAGGTGTGGGGGCGCCTGGTTTCGTCATGAATTCACCACGATGGCCAGTCTGGCACCCGGAACCTTGAGACGGGCCATAGGGGTTGTGTCCCTTCGGGTGGTCAGGCCGGCGCCCCCGGCAAGCGTTGGGATGCGGTCAGCGGCGACCACGTCGCCGGGCTCGGCGCAGAGCCGAGTGCCGAGGCGGGTGGCGGCTGGACGGCGCAGCCGCGTGGAGCAAGCCCGAGGATGTTGGGGCCGAGTCGGCTATCGACGCTGCGGAGCGTGCAGAGCCGCAGTCTTGCGGCTCAAGCGGCCGAAGGCGAGAAACAGGCATGACCGCCAGAACTGGCTCGGCATCGAAGGCAGCCCCTTTATTTCATTCTTGCAGGCGATCGTTCACGGAGACTGACGGATACACCCCGACGTCAAGATATCCCACATATTCCCCCAGCTCGAACCTCACCATTAGATGCGTTTCCCAAAAGTTCTCTTCAATCGTGATCTGACTGGCGCCTTCTCGATAGATTCGGAGAATCTCTTGGTTATCGCGCAACCAGCGGACCATGAAGGACCTGACTGTGACATCGAAGGAGAATTTGAGGGTCTCATGCCTGTTAACCCAGACTTCGAAGGCCTCCACGCCCTCGTCACCCTCCACCGACACCGGGGCAACGCCAAACGCCTCAAGAAAATGTGTAGCATCCGGTACGTAGAACAGGCTGCTTCCACTGCCAGCCGGGTGGGGCGACGCCTGGTCCCGTGGTTGGGCCTTGTTTGGGTTTTCCAATTCCAGTCCCACATTCATCATGATGGTTGCCAGTTCACATCTGGTGTCTTTTTCCGACCAGCAGGTCCCGATCAGCCTGCCTCCACGGGGCCCGGCCAGCAGGGATCCCCGTTTCACTCCTAGGAATTCATCTTTCCGCATCTGCGTACAACGTCCTGAGCACGCCACCAAAGCGCTTGACCAGCTTCCCATGCATGGCTGAATGCAGAATCGAATCACCCTATGCCCTGACCTGGCGGCGTTGTGAGGGTTGGAGGTTACTCGACCGAAGCGGTAGTCCCACTTCCGGGCTGGATTACTGTCCGCCGAACGCTCCTGAAGTTGAACGTGTGATGTCCGTCGACCACGTGTGATCAGATGCCGTCCTGGCCCCGGCTGCGGCTCGGCCCATGACTACGCCGTCCACCTCGAACCCAACGTCCAGGTTCTCAACACCCCTGACGGGTCAACAGCCCCGGTCGTAGATCGCCCGCAGCCACGGTTCCCTGACGGCGGGCATCCGCGCGAGCGTGTACCGGAACGCCTCCGTCGACGGCTGGAACGGGTACCACGCGTGCGGCGGCAGCGGGTCGTCCCGCTCCACCCCTGCCGGCAGTCCGCCGACCACCGGCAGCCGGGTCCGGTGTGGAGGGAAGGCGAGCTCGGCCCAGAGCGCGGCATCCATAGGTACCGGCACCGCCCCGGCAAGCGGCTGCCACATGTCTCCGGTCTGCGGATGTACCGGCACCAGCACCAGGTCAGCGGCCGGCTCACCGAACCCCGGTCCCGCCAGGTCCAGCCGCTGCGCACCTTCCCCGGCGGGCAGCAGCGCGCCGAGTGCCCGACCGAGGAGCTCAGCGACCGGCCCGGGCGCCACCTCGACCGGTGCGCCCCCGGCGGCCACCACCACCTGGGCGAGGGCCACGCCCGCGGGGATGTCCCGGTACTTGCTCAGCCGGTGCCACAGCGCGCCGGTGGCCAGCAGCTCCGCCCAATCCATGACCGGCCGCTCCGCCGGGGCGGGCAGCCGCACCACTGCCTGCGGGACGAGCCGGACGAGCTGCCAGCACCCGCAGTCGTCCATCCTCGTTCCGACCGGCAGACCGCAGCCCAGACAGGCAAGGTTCGGCCCGTCCCTCCCGTCGATGCCCATGCAGTAGCCCCCGGCCCGCTCGAGGATCAGCCTGGTGCCGCGCATGTCACCGGGCGCGAGCAGGACAGTGCCCGACGGTCCGTCGGACAGCGCACCGAAGGGCGCGAAGCGCCCCCGCTCCGCCGCCTCGCGCCCCCCGACCTCGTCCCACTGCCGCCATGGCGGCCCGTACGGCGCAGGGTCGACGGCGTAGGACCCGGCCTCCAGCAGTGGCGGGTGCAGCTTCTCCCAGTGGGTGTCGGCCAGGTGGATCGGCAACGCCACCTGCGACACCGCCGCCGTCAGGACCGCACCGCAGCCCGCACACCCGAAGACCGCCAAGCTGTCCCCTCCCGCCGCCGAAACCCCTGCATCCCACCAAGCAGGCAGACCAGGGAGCAACGGGTTTTCAGACGGCGCTGAACGCCCCGCCGACAGGCAGAGCGGGCCTCGACGTCCCAGTCGCGGCCTCAGGAAGCCGGAAGCCGCGCGGAACTGTGCCGCTGAACGTGATTCGATCCGCCGGTCAGCCGCCGGCTCTGGCTCGGCTTCTGTGATGCGTGTGCGTCGAGCGACGACTGTGAGTCGTTGGGAGGCTTGGTATGTTGCCCGACAACGAAGAGTGGCCGGGTGTCGGGCCGACAGTTCGGGGTCCTGGGATCGTGATGCGAAGTCGTTGCCCTTCTCTTGAGGCGCCTGCTGTGATCAGAATGCCGCTATGACGACGATCTCCATCGGTGCTGAAGAGGTTGGCGCCGCTATCGACGCCCGAAGCCGCCGAGGAGTGTTCCTGATCGCCATCGATGGCATGGGTGGCTCCGGCAAGTCGACCTTGGCGACAACCCTGGCGGAGCTGCGCGGCGCTGCGGTGGTTCACGGTGACGACTTCTACCGCCCCATGGACCCGGAGGAGCGCGCCGGGCTGGATCCCGAAGAGGGCTACCACCGCTACTTCGACTGGCAGCGGCTGCGCGAGGAAGTGCTTGTCCCGCTCGCAGCCGGCCGTGACGCCACCTACCGGCGCTACGACTGGGCGACCGGTGATCTGGCCCCGGACGAAAGCCATGGCGTCTCCGCCTGCGGCATCGTCATCGCGGAGGGCGTGTACACCGCCCGGCCCGAACTCGCCGACTACTACGACCTCCTTGTGTACGTCGACACCCCGCGGGAGGAATCCATGCGCCGCCTGCGAGAGCGCGGTGACGACCACGGCCCGATCGACTGGGAGTCCCGTTGGCGCCTGGCCGAGGAGCACTACCTGGCCCTGACCCGTCCCCGGGAAAGGGCCCACCTCGTGGTCTCCGGGCACTGACCTGCCGCTGGCCGTCCTCCGTCGTCTCAGGCTCGGCATGATGCGAGGTGGGTGCTCAGCGCCCTGTCCGGATAACCCAGCGTCACCGATCACAGAACCTGAGCCAGAACCCGAGTTCCGACCGCAGATGCGCACGACTCCAGCAGGCGTCCCACCCGAGCTGTGGTCGATGGTCACGAGAACGAGTACACCCGGTGGACCCTCCCGCCGACCGGCTGTAAAAGAGCGTCGGCCAGGCCGCGAGCCGGCCATCGGTGCCCCCGCTACGATGCGCCCATGCCTGAGCAGTTGTTCGACCGCACGAGCCGCGGTTGCACGTTTGAGGATCTGGACTCCCGGTTGCGTACGGCGATTCTGGCCGTCGCCGAGACCGAACTGCTTGGTGATGCCGCGTCGACCGCGGTCGCCGGCGTGGAGACCCGCAGTGTGCCCCGGCGCCGTCCCGGCGTCTTCGCGCGCTTGCTCGGGGGCGACCCACAGCGCGCAAGGCTGACTGCGGCCGTGTTGCTGCCGCGGCATCTCTTGGTCGCGGTCGCCGATACGTACACAGGGAAGACCACAGCACACTCCGGGCGGCTGGCTGACATGACCGTCACAGAGGTCGATCAGCGACTGGCCGTTGACCCCGGGGTATCGGTCTTCACCCGCTGGTCCAACCGGTCCGAGGCCGAGTCGATGCACGTCGCGCTGGGCGATGACCCCGCCGGCGCCTCGTTCAAGGACATGCTGCGCCACGCCGTCCAGGCGGCACGGCGCGGCTGAGCGGCCTGCAGCAGCTGGCAGGGGGCACCGTGGGTGCTTCCCAAAGCATCGCGGCGCGCTGCAGAGGCGCACAGCAGGGTGCCGGCTGCTCCGTCGTCCGCCTTCGGCAGCGGCAGGACCGAGCCGGTTGTTCTTCGGCTTGGACGGCTCATAGGCGGGCAGTGCCTGGGCGCAGCGTTCGTAGGTGAGGGCTCCTGTTCGGCGGAGATCTGCCCGCCGCGGTCGCTGCTCCTCATTCCGTCCGATGGGGCTTGGGGCATGGACTCCTGCCGTGGTGCCGCAGTGGTACGGAGTACGGGTCACCGGCCGGCAAGGCATGTCGGCAGCGGGAGCCGCCGATCGCGATCATGGGAAGGGCCGGAGACCGGGACGTGTTGTTATGCTGGTGGCTGACATAGGACGGCAATGAGGAGTCAGACGTGGTGGGTGACGACGACATCTCCGGGTGAGATCCGGATCTGACGGCCACCGGCCGGCGCTCAAGAGCGCTGCCGAGGTGGTCCGTTTCGTCGTACCTCCTTCTCCCACGTCTGCCCAGGGCAGAGGTCTACGCTCTGCCCTTGTACCTCCGAGGTCATTTTCATGTCCGACGCCGCTGTCGTCTGCTCGAACGTCTCCTTCGCCTGGCCCGACGACACCCCCGTCTTCCACGAGCTGTCCTTCTCCGTGACCCCGGGCCGTACGGGCCTGGTGGCGCCCAACGGCTCCGGCAAGAGCACCCTGCTCAAGCTGATCGCCGGTGAGCTGAAGCCCGCCACGGGCTCGGTGTCGGTGCACGGTACGCTCGGCTACCTCCCGCAGACCCTGCCCCTGACCAGCGACCTCACCGTCGCCGAGGTGCTCGGCGTCGCCGCGGTGATCCGCGCCCTGGACGCTGTGGAGTCCGGGGACGTCGACGAGAAGCACTTCGCCACCATCGGTGACGACTGGGACATCGAGGAGCGCACCCGCTCCCAGCTCGACCGGCTGGGCCTGGCCGACCTCACCTTGGACCGCAGCCTGAGCACGCTCAGCGGAGGCCAGGTGGTCTCCCTCGGGCTCGCCGCACAGTTGCTCAAGCGTCCCGACGTCCTCCTGCTCGACGAGCCGACCAACAACCTCGACCTCCAGGCCCGGCACAAGCTCTACGACGTGCTGTCGGAGTTCAATGGCTGTCTGCTCCTGGTCAGCCACGACCGCGCGCTGCTGGACCGCATGGAGCGCATCGCCGAACTCGGCAGCGGCGAACTGCGCCTGTACGGCGGTACTTTCACCGAGTACGAGGAGACCGTCCGTGCCGAGCAGGAGGTCGCCGAGAAGAACGTCCGCAACGCCGAGCAGGAACTGAAGCGGGAGAAGCGGGAACTTCAGCAGGCCCGCGAGCGCGCCGAGCGCCGGGCGAGCAACGCCGCCAAGAACCTGAAGAACGCCGGGCTGCCCAAGATCTTCGCCGGCAACATGAAGCGCGGCGCGCAGGAGGCCGCGGGCAGGTCCGGCACGATGCACGCCTCCCGGGTCAGCGATGCCAAGGCTCGCCTCGACGAGGCCGGGCGGGCCCTGCGCGAGGAGCAACGGCTCACGCTGGAGCTGCCCGACACCCAAGTGCCCGCCGGCCGGAACCTGTTCCTCGGCGAGGGCATGCAGGTCCGCCTGGGCGACCAGGAGGTATTCGCGGCGGGCGGCGTTGACCTGAGCGTCCGGGGCCCCGAGCGCATCGCGCTGACCGGGCCCAACGGCGCCGGAAAGACCACGTTGATGCGGCTGGTCACCGGTGGTCTCGCCCCGGACAGCGGGGAGATCAAGCGCAACGACGGGAGGATCGCCTACCTGTCGCAACGTCTGGACCTGCTGGACCTGGACCGCACTGTGGCGGAGAACTTCGCCGCGTTCGCGCCCGAGCGGCCCGAGGCGGAGCGGATGAACCTGCTCGCACGGTTCCTCTTCCGGGGCGCGCGGGCCCATCTGCCGGTGGGTGTGCTCTCCGGCGGCGAGCGGCTGCGCGCCACCCTGGCCTGCGTGCTGTGCGCGGAGCCGGCCCCGCACCTGCTGCTGCTCGACGAGCCCACCAACAACCTCGACCTGGTCAGCGCGGGCCAGTTGGAGAGCGCGCTCAACTCCTACCAGGGTGCCTTCATGGTGGTCAGCCATGACGAGCGGTTCCTCGCCGAGATCGGGATCAACCGCTGGCTGCGGCTGGCCGACGGGGTGCTGAAGGAGACGGGGGCACCGGCGGTGTGAGCCGCCGACGTGTGACGTGGTCCGCGTCCGAGGCCGTGCGCCCGGCGGACCGAGAACCGATCACGCCAGGACGGTATCCCCCGTGCCCCAGCCCGCTCTGCTCGCCCACGACCTCGTCCGTGACCTCGGCGGACGTCGCGTCCTCGACGGCGTCTGCCTCACCGCCTCCCCCGGTCACCGCATCGGCCTGATCGGGGAGAACGGCGTCGGCAAGTCCACCCTGCTGCGGCTGCTCGCAGGGGTGGACGAACCCGACGCGGGAAGCGTCTCCCGCCCCCGCGACGTCGGTTTCCTCCAGCAGGAGATGCCGTTCGACGCGGACTCCACCCTCGGCGCCGTACTGGACGAGGCGCTGCGCGAGGCCCGTGAGGACCTCGCCGAATTGGACCGGCTCGGCGAGGAGCTGGCCCGCGTCCCCGAGGACGACCCCGGCCACCGGGAACTCCTCGCCACCTACGGCAGACGTCTCGAACAGGCCCAGGACCGGGAGTCCTGGGACGCCGACCGCCGCGCCGCGCTGGTCCTGGACGGCCTCGGTCTGGGCGCCCTCGGCCACGACCGGAGCCTTCGCTCGCTCTCCGGCGGGCAGCGCGGCCGGCTGGCCCTGGCCGCGCTGCTGGTCCGGCGGCCCTCCGCGCTGCTCCTTGACGAACCGACCAACCACCTCGACGACGACGCCGCCGCTTTCCTCGAGGCGCAGGTCCGGTCCCTGCCCGGAACCGTGGTGGTCGCCAGCCACGACCGGGCGTTCCTCGACGCCGTCTGCACCGACCTGATCGACCTCGACCCGGCACTCAACGGACCCGTCCGCTACGGCGGCAACTACAGCGCCTACCTCTCTGCGAAGCACGCCGAGCGGCAGCGCTGGGAGCGGCGGTACGCCGAGGAGCAGGAGGAACTGGAAGAACTGCGCGAGTCGGTGGGTGTGACCGCACACCGGGTCGCCCCGGACCGCGGCCGCGTCGACAACGAAAAGATGGGCTACGGCCATCGGGCCGGCCGGGTACAGCACTCCGTCTCCCGCCGGGTGCGCAACGCCACCCGGCGGCTGGAGGAGCTGGAGCGCACCCAGGTCGCCGAGCCACCGCGCCCCCTGCGCTTCGCCGCCGGGGACCTGGCCAGGGGGGCCGAGGAGAGCGCGGAGCCGCTGGTGAGGCTACGCGACGTGCGGGTGCCGGGCCGGCTGGCACTGGACTGCCTGGAGGTGGCGGCGACCGACCGGCTGCTGGTCACCGGCGGCAACGGGGCCGGCAAGTCGACGCTGCTCGCCGTCCTCGCCGGAAAGCTCCCGGCCGAGGGCGAGGTGCGCAAGCGGCGCCACGTGACGGTGGGGCTGCTCACCCAGGACACCGTCTTCGAACGGCCAGCGCGCACCGTCCGCGACACCTATGAAGTGGCGGTGGGCCAAGCCCGGTCAGTGAAGGTGCCGCTCGGCTCGCTCGGCCTGATGCACGCGGCCGACCTGGACAGACCGGTCGGGGAACTGTCGGTGGGACAGCGCCGGCGGCTGGCCCTGGCACTGTTGGTGGCCCGCCCGCCCCACCTGCTGCTGCTCGACGAGCCCACGAACCACCTCTCCCCCCGCCTGTGTGACGAACTGGAGGAGGCACTCGGCACCGGACCTGGCGCCATCGTGGTCGCCAGCCACGACCGCTGGCTGCGCCGGCGGTGGCAGGCCCGGGAAGTTCGACTGCCCCCTGGGCTCGACCGGCGGACGAGCGACATCAAGACTCGCTGACATCAATCACCGATCCCGCAGGCGGTTACTCGCGAGGAGGCAAGTTGGGCTGGAGTACCGAGTACTCCAGCCGGACTGCGTGACCTCCCTCGTTACGAGGCGATGGGGGGGCGTCCTCGGCGCTCGTCTGCGCCGAGGCCACGCTACTCACGTGGTCGCGGGAGCTCTGGCAGCGAGGAAAGCTGCAGCGCCGACGCCACCAAGCCGGCGCCCGTTGGCACGACCACCGCCATCGCTGCGCACCCGTCGCACAACCAACCGCCAGATCATGACGTCCAGCCGACGTACTAGGACTGTTCCCCCGCAGCGTGGTCGGGGCGGACGGCGATGTGGTCGGGTTCGAGTTCGAGCATGACGCGGTTGCGGATGTCGAGGGCGTGGGTGTAGTCGCGGGGGAGTTGGAGGCGTCCGGAGCGGTCGACGGTGGCGTACTCGCTGGCGTGGACGGTGGTGCGGCCTT
>NZ_JARAVL010000061.1:0-41644 GCF_033792725.1 Streptomyces sp. PA03-5A
GCGCGTACGCGGCGCCGAGCCCGGCCACCGCGCCGGGGACTCCGCCGACCAGGGCGAACGCACCCAGGACGACCCCGGCGACCGCCGCCCACTCCCGGGCGGAGGCCGTGCCCGGCCATCCGCGGCCGCGCCGGGCCGGCGGTGCCGTGCCCAGGAGCAACCGCAGCCTGCGCCGCGCGGCGCGCTCCCTCCGGGTGGCGGCGAGGGCGCCCGCGACGCACAGGGCGGTGGCAGCGACGGCCACGACGATCCCCAGCCTGTGGACGGCGTCGCCGCTCATGACCCGCCCTCCGCGGTCCGGACGATGCGCGCGGTCCAGGCGAGCCCGGCCCACTCCAGAAGCCCGCCGGCGGCCAGGCAGCCCAGCCCCGCGGGTGTGCGCAGCAGGATGCCCACCGGATCGGCACCCAGACCGGCGCCCAGGACCAGCCCGAAGACGGGCAGCAGGGCCAGCAGCGCGACGGTGGAGCGGGGTGCCGCCAGCTGGGCCCTCAGGTCCTCCCGCTGGTCGCGTTCGGCACGCAGGGCGGCCGCGATCCGGTCCAGGCCGTCGGCGAGCCCCGCGCCGCCGTCCACCGCCACCTGCCAGCAGGCGGCGACACCGGAGAGCCCCTCGGCGCCCTCCAGCCGGGCGGCCGACCGCAGCGCCGCGGGCACGTCACCGCCGAAACGGGCGGCCGCCAGCAACGGCAGCGCCGCGTCCGACAGTCCGGGGTGCTCCGGCCAGCCTTCGCGGCCCAGCGCACCGGCCAGTGCGGCGGGCGGTGCAAGTCCTGCCCGCAGATCGCCGGCGACCGCCGCGCACAGCGCGCCCACCGCCAGGGCCCGCCGTTCCGCTGTGGCGCGCCGCTCCCGCCCGCGCATCCACCGCCCGGCGAACGGCACCGCGGCCGCCCCGAGCAGGACCGGCAGCGCCGACCCGGCGGCCAGTCCCGCGACCAACCCGCCCGGCAGGAACAGCACTTCGCGGCCGAGGCGCCAGCCGTACCGCACCCGGAACGGCTCCAGCAGCCCGCTGAGGCGGGTTTCGAGGCCGCCCGGCCCCAGGAGCCCGCCGGCCATCCCGCGGGCCCCAGAGGCGCCACTGAGCAACGTCCTTGCCCTACGCAGGACTTCGTCCCCCGCACACGCCACCCAGGCGGCGGTGCCCGCGCACAGGGTGGCGAGGAGCACCGCGGCGCTCATGACCGCCCCCTTGCGCAGAGTGCGGCCAACCGGCCCCATCCCGGGCCGCGTTCACCACCGCACAGGGCCGGCACCGTGCCGACGATCCCGTCCGGCCCGCGCTCCAGGACGTGGATCTCGGCGACCCGGCGCTGCCCCGAGCGGTCCCGCACCAGATGCACCACCACCGACAGGGCGGCCGCCAACTGGCTGTGCAGCGCGGCCCGGTCCAAGCCCGCCACGGCGCCCAGCGCCTCCAGCCGGGCGGGCACATCACCCGCGGCATTGGCGTGGACCGTCCCGCAGCCGCCCTCGTGGCCGGTGTTGAGGGCGCCCAGCAGATCCAGGACCTCGGGCCCGCGCACCTCGCCGACCACCAGCCGGTCCGGCCGCATGCGCAGCGCCTGCCGTACGAGGTCCCGCAAGGTGACCAGCCCGGCGCCCTCCTGGTTGGCGGGCCGGGTCTCCAGCCGGACGACGTGCGGATGGCGCGGCCGCAGCTCGGCGGAGTCCTCGGCGAGGACGATGCGCTCGCCCGGCGGGACGAGGCCGAGCAGGCAGCTCAGCAGCGTGGTCTTGCCGGAGCCCGTGCCGCCGGAGACCAGGTACGACAGACGGGCGTCCAGCACCGCCCGCAGGAGGGCGGCCGTGCCGCCGTCCATGCTGCCCGCGGCCACCAGTTCGTCCAGGGCGAAGGCCCGGGTGCGGACGACCCGCAGGGACAGGCACGGGGCGCCGACCACCACCGGTGGCAGCACCGCGTGCAGCCGGGTGCCGTCCGGCAGCCGGGCGTCGACCCAGGGCCGGGCGTCGTCCAGCCGCCGTCCGGCCGCGGAGGCGAGCCGCTGGGCGAGCCTGCGCACGGCCGCCGCGTCCGCGAACCGCACTTCGGTGCGCTCCAGTCCGGCGCCCCGGTCGGCCCATACCTCGTCCGGCCCGTTCACCAGCACATCGGTGACGTCCGGTTCGGCGAGCAGCCCCTCCAGGGGCCCGGCGCCGACCATCTCCGAGCGCAGGGCGGCCACCACGTCGAGCACTTCGGTGTCGCCCAGCAGCCGGCCCTGTGCCCGCAGCGCGGCGGCCACGCCGGCCGGGGTGGGCTCGTCACCGGAGGCGGCCAGCCGCAGCCGCACGGCGTCGAGCAGGGCGGGCGTCATGACGTCGGCGCTCATGCGGCCACGCTCCCGCCGGGCAGCGCCGCCGCGAGGAAGGCCGAGCAGAACCCGGCCAGTGGGCCCCGGCCGCTGCCGCCCGGTGCCTCGCCGCCGTCCAGGGCGGCGGGCAGGCCGGGCTCCGTCGGCAGCTCACCGGCGAGCGGGAGCCCGACCAGTTCGGCGAGCGCCTCGTCGGTGAGCCCCGAGCCGAAGGGGCCGCGGGCGACCACACGCAGGTCCCGCAGCACCATGGCCATCCGGGACGCGACCCGGCCGGCGGCCGCGACCGCGCGCAGCTCGGCGGGGACGACCAGCAGCCCGACGTCGATCTGGGCGAGCGCCTCGGCCACCGCCTCGTCCATGCGGCGCGGCAGGTCGACGACGACCACCCCGCCGCGCCGCCGGGCGGCGCCCATCACCGACCGCATGGCCTGCGGCGGGATGACGACGGTGTCGCCACGGTCCCAGCTGAGGACGCTCAGGGCGTGCGTGCGGGGCAGCGACTCCTCCAGCGCCCCGCTGTTGACCCGGCCCCGCGACTCGGCGAGGTCGGGCCAGCGCAGCCCGCCCACCCGTTCGGCCCCGAGCAGTACGTCCAGCCCGCCGCCGAGCGGATCGGCGTCGACGAGCAGCGTGCGGCGCCCGGAGCGGGCGGCCGTGACGGCCATCGCGCAGGCCAGGGTGCTGGCCCCCGCGCCGCCGCGGCCGCCCACGACGCCGATCGTCAGGGCCGGGTCGACGGCGCCCTCCGCCACGTCGGCGATCCGGTCGACCAGCCAGGTCTCGGCGTCGGGCAGGAAGGCGACGTGCTCGGCGCCGACCTCCACGGCGCGGCGCCACACGTCCGGATCGTCCAGATCCCGTCCGACCAGGAGCACGCCCCGGCGGCGGCGTGCCGTGCCGGGTACGCGGCGGGTGCCCGCGGCGCCGACCAGCACCAGCGGCGCCCCCTCCCAGCTGCCCGGCGCCGGCGGGACCCCGAAGGCGACCTCCGGTTCCGCACCCGCCGCGGCGCACAGGCGCAGCAGGTCGTCCAACAGGGCCGCGTCCTCGGTGACGATGAGCGGGCCGCCGCCCGGATCGTCCTTTCCGCGCGGCCATGCGGATGCCCGCCCGGGCACCCGCCCGTCACGCGCTCGTTTTGTTTCACCGTTGAATGATTCGGCCACCTCGGCGTCCCCCTCGCTCGCTCCGGCCCGTCCCGTCGGTATCGGGCACATGCACCGCACACATCTCCGGCGCGGCATTTGCCGCCAGAGTCTCGCGAGTCGCCGTAACTTGATGATCTTGGTGGGAATCCGTGGATAACCAGGCCGTTGTGGATAACTCCACCACCCGCGCGAGTGGCTTCCCCCTGAGCAGCACAACGAATGTGATCCGTCACTCAACGTAGCCAAGCGAAGAAAAAGACCGGCCCCCCGCGGAAGCCGCGGGGGGCCGATCACATGCCGGGCGCGTCCGGACTCATGGCCTGAATATGCCCCCGGACATGCGACGACCCCCGCCGGGGGGGAGAGCGGGGGTCGTCCCCACGGTCCGACTCGGGGGGGGAGGAGCCAGACCGGGTTAGCACGGTCGCGAACGATCCGTGACTTCCATGGTGTACCCGAAGGCCTTCTCAGGCAAACCCACGCGCAGGAGCTTACGCCGAATGGTGGGTCCCTATGCTCATCCTCGTGGAAAACCACCTGCCGGCGCGCACCGCCGCGTTCTTCGATCTCGACAAGACGGTGATCGCCAAGTCGAGCACCTTGGCGTTCAGCAGGCCGTTCTACCAAGGCGGCCTCATCAACCGCCGCGCCGTGCTGCGGACCGCGTACGCCCAGTTCGTGTATCTGCTCGGCGGCGCCGACCACGACCAGATGGAGGGGATGCGAAAGTACCTCTCCGACATGTGCCGTGGCTGGAATGTGCAGCAGGTGCGGGAGATCGTGGCCGAGACCCTCCACGACCTGATCGACCCGATCATCTACGACGAGGCCGCCTCCCTCATCGAGGAGCACCACCTGGCCGGCCGCGACGTCGTCATCGTCAGCGCCTCGGGCGCCGAGGTCGTGGAGCCCATCGGCGAAATGCTCGGCGCCGACCACGTCATCGCCACCCGGATGGCGGTCAAGGACGGCTGCTACACCGGCCGGATCGAGCACTACGTCTACGGGCCGGCCAAGGCGCGGGCCATCACCGAGCTCGCCGCCGTCGAGGGCTACGACCTCAAGCGCTCCTTCGCCTACAGCGACTCGGTGACCGACGTCCCGATGCTCGAATCGGTCGGCCACCCGTACGCGGTCAACCCCGACCGCGGGCTGCGCCGGGAGGCGGCGTCACGCGAATGGCCGGTGCTCACCTTCAGCCGTCCGGTCCGGCTGCACCAGCGCGTGCCCGCGTTGACGATGCCCTCGGGGCCCGTCCTCGCACTGGCCGCGGTCGGCGCGGCCGCCGCCACGGCGGGACTCGTCTGGTACGCGGCCCGCCGGCGCAGGCCCGCACTGTCCTGATACGCACCTGTGCGCGCCCTTCGGGGAGATCCTGCTGATCAGACCCCGTATGCAAAGAACTGCGGCGAGGGGTTCCAGTTCTCCCGAAGGTGCAGTAGAAAGGTTGTACGGCCCGCGTGACCACGGACTTCCGCGAGGAACCCCGTCGAATCAGGCCCCACGGACCGAGCATGACAGCTGGGAACCCACGCGACGCAGACCCGCTGACCGGGCCGGCCGCACCAGGTGACGGGCAAAGCTCCCGACCTGATGGGCAAACATCGTGCACGCCTGGTAACCCGACGGTCATGCCAGCGGCGGCACCCGCGCGGTGCCGCCGCAACCTTGTGCGCGTGACCTCGTGCGCGTGGACCTCGTGGCCCGCGCCCCGGCGCTCCCTACGCGGCGCCGCGCTGCAGGGCCTCGCAGACCGCCACGCTCTCCCGTACGCCCAGGCCCACGGCCTTCCCGCAGTGCGAGATCCAGGCCGCCATGCCCTCGGGCGTGCCGGAGACGTAGCCCCGCAGCGCCTTCAGGTACTCCGCGCGACCGAGTTCGGCGTGCCCGACCTCGGCCGGGCAGATGGACTTGGGGTCCAGACCGCTCCCGACGAGGACGACGCGCTGCGCGGCCCGCGCCACGATGCCGTTGTACGAGCCGAACGGCCGCAGGCACAGCAGCTCGCCGTGCACGACCGCGGCAACGACCAGCGCCGGCGCCTCGCTGCCGGACAGCAGGAGGTCGGCGAGTCCGTCGAGCCGCGCGACGACCTCCGCGGGTTCGGGCAGCGGGAACTCGGCGACGTCCAGGAGCGGCTCCTCGACCTTCTCGCCGGTCTGCCGCGGCCGGCCGACCGTCTCGTCCGGTGAGGTGCCACCGGCCGCCACCAGGTGCAGCCTTGCCAGCGCCTGCAGCGGCGACTGCCGCCAGACGGAGAGCAACTGGCCGGACTCGGCGGTGAGCCGCAGCGCGGCGCCCACCGCGCGCGACTCGTCGTCGGAGGAGAAGTCGCTGCGCCTGCGCACCTCTTCCAGCGCCCAGTCGGCACCGGCGAGCGCCGCGGAACCGCGGGCGCCGCGCAGCGCCGCCTCCGAGGACACCTCGTCGGAGCGGCGGCGCATCACCCGGTGGCCGTAGACCTGGTCCACGGCCTTCCGTACGGAGTCCACCGACTCGGCGACACCGGCGAGCGAACCGAGGACGGCGAGCGGATCAGCTGTCGTACCCATAGCCACGACCCTACGCACCCCCGGCGTCGCCCCGGTGGGCGAGTGGGCATCGTCACGCGGGCCCGCACCCCCGCGCCGTGCCGGACGGAGGGGCCGGACGGGACCCGGATCTCCACCGACGGGTGAACTCCGGCGGCGGAAGCGGCAGCACACGTGCCCCGTCACTACGCTTAACGAACATGAAGATCGCTTTCGTCGGAAAGGGCGGCAGCGGCAAGACCACGCTGTCCTCCCTCTTCATCCGCCACCTGGCCGCCGCCCGCGTCCCCGTCGTCGCCGTCGACGCCGATATCAACCAGCACCTCGGGCCGGCGCTCGGCCTCGACGAGGAGGAGGCCGCCGCCCTCCCGGCGATGGGCGCCCACCTCCCGGAGATCAAGGAGTACCTGCGCGGCGCCAACCCGCGGATCGCGTCCGCGGAGACGATGATCAAGACCACACCGCCCGGCGAGGGCTCCCGCCTGCTGCGGATCGGCGAGGACAACCCGGTCTACGCCGCCTGCGCCCGGCCCGTCGCCCTCGACGGCGGCGAGGCGCAGCTGATGGTCACCGGCCCCTTCGCCGAGTCCGACCTGGGGGTGGCCTGCTACCACTCGAAGGTCGGGGCGGTGGAGCTGTTCCTCAACCATCTGGTCGACGGCCGCGGCGAGTACGTCGTCGTCGACATGACGGCCGGCAGCGACTCCTTCGCCTCCGGCATGTTCACCCGCTTCGACATGACCTTCCTGGTCGCCGAGCCCACCCGGAAGGGCGTGGCGGTCTACCGCCAGTACAAGGAGTACGCCCGGGACTTCGGGGTCGCCCTGCACGTCGTCGGCAACAAGGTGCAGGGCCCGGACGACGTGGACTTCCTGCGCTCGCAGGTGGGAGACGACCTGCTGGTCACCGTCCGGCACTCGGACTGGGTCCGCGCCATGGAGAAGGGCCGCCCGCCGCGCTTCGCGGCACTGGAGGAGTCCAACCGCGCCGCGCTGCGGTCGATGCACGACGCCGCGGACGCCACGTACGAGCGGCGGGACTGGGAGCGCTACACCCGCCAGATGGTCCACTTCCACCTCAAGAACGCGGAGAGCTGGGGCAACGCGCGGACCGGCGCGGACCTCGCCTCCCAGGTCGATCCGGGCTTCGTCCTGGGCGAACGGTTCACCCTCACCGGGTAATCGTTCGCCCGTTCGGGCGAATCCTCATCCACGGACCCTTTGTCTGCATTACTCTCCATTTACCGACTCTTGAGAGTAATCAAGCAATCACATTCCGTGACTTTCGAGGTCGAGAGCACCCGCCGCACCAGCCGTGACCACGACCGCGTACGCGCACCAGCCGGACGCGGCCGCGCCGCCCCGGAGGAGACGGGAACATGCAGCCCACGCCAGAACCACAGATGCAGCAGTCGCAGGCCCCGCCGCAGGACCTGCCGCCGCCACCGCCCCGCGCCGACGACGGGACCGCCGCCTGGCGGCACGATCTGTCGGCCTCGATCACCGTCTTCCTGATCGCCGTCCCGCTGTCGCTGGGCATCGCCCTGGCGACCGGCGCCCCCCTGCAGTCGGGGCTGATCGCCGCCGCGGTCGGCGGCATCGTCGCCGGACTGATGGGCGGTGCGCCGCTCCAGGTCAGCGGGGCCGCCACCAGCCTGGTGGTGGTCACCGCCGAGCTCGTCCAGCGCTACGGCTGGCGCACCACGTGCGCCATCACGGTGCTGGCCGGGCTCGCCCAACTCGCCCTGGGCGCCCTGCGGGTGGCCCGGGCGGCACTCGCCGTCAGCCCGGCGATCGTGCACGGCATGCTGGCGGGCATCGGCGCCGCCATCGCCCTCGCCCAGCTCCATGTCGTGCTCGGCGCACGCCCGGACAGCTCGGCGCTCAGCAACCTGGCCGCCCTGCCGCAGCAGTTGTCGTCCCCGCATCCAGGTGCGCTGCTGATCGCGGCAGTGACGGTGACCGTGCTGGTCGGCTGGCCGCGCCTGCCCGGGCGGGCCGGCAAGGCGCTGCGCACGGTCCCCGCACCGCTCGCCGCCATCGCGGCGGCGACCGCCGTCGGCGTGCCCATCGTGGTGCCGCGGGTCGACCTGCCCGCCTGGCACACAGTGGCCCTCCCCGGGCTGCCGCACGGGCCGGTGCTCGGCATCGCCGCCGCCGTCCTGACCGTCACCCTGGTCGCGAGCATGGAGTCGCTGCTGTCGGCGGTGGCGATCGACAAGCTGCGCTCCGGGCGCGGGGCGCCCGGGGACACCGTCCCGGCCCGCCTCAACCGGGAGCTGCTCGGGCAGGGCGCGTCCAACGTCGTCTCGGGCCTGCTCGGCGGGCTGCCCGTGGCCGGCGGCGCCATCCGCGGCTCGGCGAACGTGGCCGCGGGCGCGCGGACGCGCCGGGCCACGACGCTGCACGGGGTGTGGGTGCTGCTGTGCGCCGGGCTGCTGGCCGGGCTGCTGGAGCACATCCCGCTCGCAGCCCTCGCCGCCCTGGTCATGGTGGTCGGGCTGAAGATGCTGAGCTTCGCGCACATCAAGCACGTGCAGCGCCACCGGGAGTTCCCGGTCTACGCGGCGACGCTCGGCGCGGTGCTGCTGCTCGGCGTGCTGGAGGGGGTCCTGACCGGCATCGCCGTGGCCGTCTTCCTGTCGCTGCGCCGGCTGACGCACACCCGGATCACGGTGGCGGAGGAGTCCGGCGTCCACCAGGTGCACGTACGCGGGCAGTTGACCTTCCTCGCGGTGCCCCGGCTGACCCGGGCGCTGGCGGAGGTACCGGACGGCGCCAGCGCCGTGATCACCCTGGACGGCTCCTTCATGGACCACGCGGCGTACGAGTCGCTGCAGCACTGGTGCGAGGGTCACCGGGCGCGTGGCGGCTGGGCGACCCTCACGGGCCGGTCGGGCACCCCGATCACGGTCCCGTCGAGCGCGCACGCCTGCCGCCCCTGGACGCCGTGGCGCAACCACCACTGCACCAAACCGGATACCGAGGCGGGTGCCGCCGGACAGCTGGTGGGCGGGCTCAGCGCCTTCCAGCGCAATACGGCGCCGCTGGTCAGGGACGAGCTGGCGCGGCTCGCCCGCGAGGGGCAGCGACCCACCCAGCTCTTCCTCACCTGCGCCGACTCCCGCCTGGTCACCAGCATGATCACCTCGAGCGGGCCCGGTGACCTGTTCACCGTGCGCAACGTGGGCAACCTGATGCCGCCGCCCGGCGCCGACGCCTCCTGCGACTCGGTGGGCGCCGCCATCGAGTACGCGGTGGAAGTGCTGGAGGTCGGCAGCATCACCGTGTGCGGGCACTCCGGGTGCGGGGCCATGCAGGCGCTGCTGGGCGGGGCGGGCCACGAGCCGGGGGCGCAGACCCCGCTGGCCCGCTGGCTCCGGCACGGCCGCCCGAGCCTCGCCCGAATGGAGCGGACCGGCCGGCCCGGACGCGGCGAGGTCGCCCTCGCCGACCGCCCGGTCGCCGACGACCTCGAGCGGCTCTGCCTCGTCAACGTCGTTCAGCAGCTGGACCACCTGATGGCGCATGCCTGCGTCGCCCGCAGGGTGGCCGAGGGATCGCTCCAGCTGCACGGCATGTACTTCCACGTCGCCGAGGCCCAGGCCTACGTCCTCGACGCCGGGACCGGCACGTTCGCCGCCGTACGGCCGGAGGTGCTCGACACCGTCTGAGCGGGCCGCCCGCACCGGGCGGCCCGCCCGTCCCGGCCCGCCGCGCACCTGCCGGCGGGCCGGACCCGTGTGCGGGTGCTCCACCGTGACAGGTCTAAACCAATTTTTGACGCGAACCCTTGTCATCCCGCCCCTCCGGCTGGTGAGCTATGGCCTGGGACACAAAAGGACACCCTGCGAAGGAGCACGGCGTGAGCAACGAGAGCCTGGCCAACCTTTTGAAGGAGGAGCGCCGGTTCGCTCCGCCCGCTGAGCTGGCGGCCGGTGCCAATGTGACCGCGGAGGCCTACCAGCAGGCCGGTGACGACCGACTGGGCTTCTGGGCCACGCAGGCCCGCCGGCTGACCTGGGCGAAGGAGCCGACCGAGACCCTGGACTGGTCCAACCCGCCGTTCGCGAAGTGGTTCGCCGACGGCACCCTGAACGTCGCCTACAACTGCGTCGACCGGCACGTCGAGGCCGGCAACGGCGACCGGGTGGCGCTCCATTTCGAGGGCGAGCCCGGTGACGGCCGGGCCATCACCTACGCCGAGCTCAAGGACGAGGTGAGCCGCGCCGCGAACGCCCTGACCGAGCTGGGCGTGACGGCCGGCGACCGGGTCGCGATCTACATGCCCATGATCCCCGAGACCGTCGTGGCGATGCTGGCCTGCGCCCGCGTCGGCGCCGCGCACTCGGTGGTCTTCGGCGGCTTCTCGGCCGACGCGCTCGCCGCCCGCATCGCCGACGCCGACGCCAAGCTGGTCATCACCGCCGACGGCGGCTACCGCCGCGGCAAGCCGTCCGCGCTGAAGCCCGCCGTGGACGACGCGGTCGCCCGCTCCGCCGGCGTGGGGAAGGTGCTCGTCGTGCGCCGCACCGGCCAGGAGGTGGCCTGGACCGAGGGCCGCGACGTGTGGTGGCACGAGATCGTCGAGCGGCAGTCCGCGGAGCACACCCCGGAGGCCTTCGAGGCCGAGCACCCGCTCTTCATCCTCTACACCTCCGGCACCACCGGTAAGCCCAAGGGCATCCTGCACACCTCGGGCGGCTACCTGACGCAGGCCGCCTACACCCACCACGCGGTCTTCGACCTGAAGCCGGAGACCGACGTCTACTGGTGCACCGCCGACGTCGGCTGGGTCACCGGCCACTCCTACATCGTCTACGGCCCGTTGGCCAACGGCGCCACCCAGGTGCTGTACGAGGGCACCCCGGACACCCCGCACCAGGGCCGCTTCTGGGAGATCGTCCAGAAGTACGGGGTCACGATCCTCTACACCGCCCCCACGGCGATCCGCACGTTCATGAAGTGGGGCGACGACATCCCCGCCAAGTTCGACCTGTCCTCGCTGCGCGTCCTGGGCAGCGTCGGCGAGCCGATCAACCCCGAGGCGTGGATCTGGTACCGCGAGCACATCGGCGGCGGCCGCTGCCCGATCGTGGACACCTGGTGGCAGACCGAGACCGGCGCCATGATGATCTCCCCGCTGCCCGGCGTGACGGAGACCAAGCCCGGCTCCGCGCAGCGTGCGCTGCCCGGCATCTCCGCCACCGTCGTGGACGACGAGGCCAACGAGGTGCCCAACGGCTCCGGCGGCTACCTCGTCCTCACCGAGCCGTGGCCGTCGATGCTCCGCACCATCTGGGGCGACGACCAGCGCTACCTCGACACCTACTGGTCCCGCTTCGAGGGCCGCTACTTCGCCGGCGACGGCGCCAAGAAGGACGAGGACGGCGACATCTGGCTCCTCGGCCGGGTGGACGACGTCATGCTCGTCTCGGGCCACAACATCTCCACCACCGAGGTCGAGTCGGCCCTCGTCTCGCACCCGAAGGTCGCCGAGGCGGCCGTGGTCGGCGCCGCCGACGCCACCACCGGCCAGGCCATCGTCGCCTTCGTGATCCTGCGCGGCACCGCCGCGGCCGAGGACGGCGACGAGCTGATCGCCGGGCTGCGCGACCACGTCGCCAAGACGCTCGGCCCGATCGCCAAGCCGAAGCGGATCCTGACGGTGGCAGAGCTGCCGAAGACCCGCTCCGGCAAGATCATGCGGCGTCTGCTGCGCGACGTCGCCGAGAACCGGGAGCTGGGGGACGTCACCACCCTGACGGACTCCACGGTCATGGACCTCATCCAGACGAAACTCCCGAGCGCCGCGAGCGAGGACTGACCGGTCCCCGTCACCGCACCGAAGAGGCCCCTGCGGGGGCCTCTTCCCCGTTCCCCGGGGGTGCGGGGGCCCTGCGACGCCCGGCGATTGTCCGTAATGTGAAGAACGCCGGAGCCTCCGGCGCCGACCCGATAAGCTGCCGGGCGCGTAGGGAACGCGACAGTGGATCGGGGCGTGCCGGGAAGTCTGGTCGGCAAGGTGATCAGCCATGCCGAGCCCGACCGGAGGTCCACCCCCCGTGACCGCGACCAACCGCCGCCGTTCGGTCTTCCTGGGCCGGATGTCCCTCCCCGAACGGAAGTACGTCGCCGACGCGCTGCGGACGGAGACCGTGGGCGGCGTGATCCTGCTGCTGGCCGCCGTCGTCGCGCTGGTCTGGGCGAACACCCCGCTGAGCGCCTCGTACCGGTCCACCGTCGCCTTCAGCTTCGGGCCCGGGGCGCTGCACCTGGACCTGTCGGTGGGGCACTGGGCCGCGGACGGGCTGCTGACGGTCTTCTTCTTCGTCGCCGGCATCGAACTCAAGCGGGAACTGGTCGCGGGCGAGCTGCGCCGTCCGTCGGCGGCGGCGCTCCCCGTCGTCGCCGCGATCTGCGGCATGGCCGTGCCCGCCGTCGTGTACGCGGTGGTCAACGCCACGGGTGGCGGCTCCCTGCAGGGCTGGGCGGTGCCGATGGCGACCGACATCGCGTTCGCCCTGGCGGTGCTGGCGGTGCTCGGCACCGCGCTGCCGTCCGCACTGCGCGCGTTCCTGCTGACGCTGGCGGTCGTGGACGACCTGTTCGCAATCCTGATCATCGCGGTCTTCTTCACCTCGGGCATCAACCTCGTCGCGCTGGCCCTGGCCCTCGCCGGGCTCGTGCTGTTCCGGGTGCTGCTGCGCTGCGAGGTGCACGGCTGGTACGTGTACGTGCCGCTCGCCCTCGTCAACTGGGCGCTGATGCACGCCAGCGGGGTGCACGCCACGATCGCGGGCGTCGCGATGGGCCTGATGCTGCGCTGCCACCGGCGCGAGGGCGAGGAGCAGTCCCCCGGAGAGCGGATCGAGCACCTCGTACGGCCGCTCTCGGCCGGGATCGCGGTGCCGCTCTTCGCGCTCTTCTCCGCCGGGGTGCCGATCGCCGGCGGCACGCTCGCGGAGGTGTTCGGCCGCCCCGAGACGCTGGGCGTGGTGCTGGGACTGGTCGTCGGCAAGGCGGTCGGGGTGTTCGGCGGCACATGGCTGGCGGCGCGCTTCACCCGCGCGGAGCTCAACCCCGACCTGGCGTGGGCCGACGTCCTGGCCGTCGCCACGCTCGCCGGGATCGGCTTCACGGTCTCCCTGCTCATCGGCGAGCTGGCCTTCGAGGGCGACCAGGTGCTGACCGAGGAGGTCAAGGCGGCCGTCCTGATCGGCTCGTTCACCTCGGCGGTGCTCGCCGCGGTGCTGCTCAAGCTCCGCAACGACAGGTACCGCCGCATCTGTGAGCACGAGGAGCGCGACGAGGACCGGGACGGCGTGCCGGACGTCTACGAGTGGGCGGACCCCGAGTTCCACCTGCGCATGGCCGCGATCCACGAGGCGAAGGCGGCCGAGCACCGCAGGCTCGCGGAAGTGGCGCGCTCCGGGGACACCGGCGAGGATGAGTCGGGCATGATCAGGGGGTAACCCGAATGCCCCGTATGACGACTGACGCACCATGACGACGACGGAGGACCCGATGAGCCCAGCGGACGAGCCCGTGAACGTGGGGGTGACCGTGAGCCCGAACGGAAGCCGCAGCCTCGGCCATCTCTTCGCCTCGGCGACGGCGGACCTGTCCGAACTGGTCCACGAGGAGATCGCCCTCGCCAAGGCCGAACTGCGGCTGGACGTGAAGCGCGCCGGCATCGGCGGCGGCGCGGTGGGCGCCGCCGGCATCCTGGCCCTCTTCTCGCTGCCGGTGCTCAGCTTCGCGGCGGCGTACGGCATCCACAACCTGGGGCTCGGCCTCGCCTGGTCGTTCCTCATCGTCGGCGCGGCGTACCTGGTGCTGGCCGGTCTGCTGGGCCTGATGGCGCGCTCGAAGTTCAAGAAGATCAAGAAGCCGGAGCGCAGCATCGCCTCGGCGAAGGAGACCGCGGCGGTGCTGCAGGGCGTCAAGCCGCACCCCCGGAGCGCCCCCTCCGGCACGACGGAGGCCACGGTGGAGGCCAAGGTGTGACACGCTCGGGGCATGACGGTCGCTGATAGTTCCCCGGTGGTGCGCATCGACGGGCCCTGGACCCACCGGGACGTCGCCGCGAACGGTGCCCGCTTCCACATCGCCGAGCTCGGCGACGGCCCCCTGGTGCTCCTGCTGCACGGTTTCCCGCAGTTCTGGTGGACCTGGCGGCACCAGCTGACCGCGCTGGCCGACGCGGGTTTCCGCGCGGTCGCGATGGACCTGCGCGGGGTGGGCGGCAGCGACCGCACACCGCGCGGCTACGACCCCGCGAACCTGGCGCTCGACGTCACCGGCGTGATCCGCTCGCTCGGCGAGCCGGACGCCGCGCTGGTCGGGCACGACCTCGGCGGTTACCTGGCCTGGACGGCGGCCGCGATGCGGCCCAAGCTCGTCCGGCGGCTCGCGGTGTGCTCCATGCCGCACCCGCGGCGCTGGCGCTCGGCGATGCTGACGGACCTGCGGCACAGCGCGGCCGGCGGCTACGTGTGGGGGTTCCAGCGCCCGTTCGTCCCGGAGCGGCAGCTGGTCGCGGACGACGCGGCGCTGGTGGGACGGCTGTTGCGGGACTGGTCGGGGCCCCGGCTGCCGGAGGACGGGACGGTCGACGCCTACCGCCGGGCGATGCTCATCCCGTCGACGGCGCACTGCTCGATCGAGCCGTACCGCTGGATGGTGCGCTCGCTGGCCCGGGTGGACGGCTTCCAGTTCAACCGCCGCATGAAGCGTCCGGTGCGGGTGCCCACGCTGCACCTGCACGGCTCGCTCGACCCGGCGATGCGGTCCCGGCACGCCGCGGGCAGCGGGGAGTACGTGGAGGCGCCGTACCGCTGGCGGCTCTTCGAAGGGCTGGGGCACTTCCCCCACGAGGAGGATCCGGCGGTTTTCTCGGCCGAGCTGGTCAACTGGCTCAAGGACCCGGAACCGGACCGTTAATCCAGTATGACGATCGGCCAAATGCCGGGCGCATAGGCCAACTGATGGAGCGCCAGGCGGTTACCGACCATGGACCCCGGGCAGACAGCTCGGTATGGGCTGGACGCACGACTACCGTGACGTGTCACGCGACCGCCGCGCCAACGGAGCGCGGGTCACCACCGGGACGCAGGCCCCGGACCATCGGTCCGGAGGCTCCCGCCTCGGCATTCCCCACATCCTCAGGCGCCGCGCCCGCTGGGTGGGCGCCCGGCTGAGGCATACCCGCAGCGACTGACCGCCCGGCCCCTCGCCGACCGGCCCGCTCCCCCGGAGGCCCTACAGGGCACAGCCCTGGGTGTCGACCTGCCGGTTCGCCGTACGCCCGGCCTGGACGTCCGGCTGGACCTCGTCCGCCGTCAGGGCGTAGCCGGTGTCCGCGTCGTCGAGGGACTTGGCGAACACCACACCGTAGACCCGCCCCTCGGGGGTGAGCAGCGGTCCGCCGGAGTTGCCCTGGCGGACGAGCGTGTACAGCGAGTAGACGTCGCGCTCGACGGTGCCCCGGTGGTAGATGTCCGGGCCCGAGGCGGGGATGCGGCCGCGTACCCGGGCGGCACGCACGTCGAAGCCGCCGTTCTCCGGGAAGCCGGCGACGATGGCGTCGTCGCGTGACCCGGCGTCGGTGGTGCTGAAGGACAACGCGGGCGCGTCCAGGGACGGTACGTCGATGACGGCGATGTCGCGCTGCCAGTCGTAGAGCACGACCTTGCCGTCGTGCACCCGGCCCTCGCCGCCGATCTGCACGGTCGGGTTGTCGACGCCGCCGACGACGTGGGCGTTGGTCATCACCCGGTGGGGCGCGAAGACGAAGCCGGTGCCCTCCAGCACCTTGCCGCAGCTCGGTGCGGTGCCGACGACCTTGACGATGCTGCGCCGCGCGCGGCCGACGACCGCGCTGTCGGCGAGCGCCGGGTCGGGGGCGGGGACGGCGGTGATCGGCTCGTTGCCGAACGGCGAGAAGACCTGCGGCAGTCCGTTCTGCGCGAGCACCGAACTGAAGTCGGCGAACCAGTTGTTGGCCTCGCGCGGCACGACCTGCGCCACCCCCAGCAGCACCCGGGAGGAGCGGACCTCACGGCCGAGGCTGGGCAGCGTGGTCGTGGTGGCGAGCGCGGAGCCGATGAGCCAGGCGACCAGCAGCATCGCCAGGACGTTCACCAGGGCGCCGCCGATGGCGTCGATCGCCCGCGCCGGAGACCAGCTGACGTGCGTACGGACCTTGTTGCCGAGGTGCGTGGTGAAGGCCTGGCCCACCGACGCGCACACGATGATCAGGACCACCGCGGCGACGACCGCCACCGTGCCGGGCTGAGCGTTGTCGGTGACCGCGTTCCAGATCGCGGGCAGCACGTAGACCGCGACGAGACCACCGCCGAGGAACCCGACCACCGACATCACGCCGACGATGAATCCCTGGCGGTAGCCCACGATCGCGAACCACACGGCGGCCAGCAGCAGCACGATGTCCAGCACATTCACCGGGACACCGTCTCATGGAGGATCAACCCAGCGGGACCGTCTTTGCACGATCCCAGGGTCGTTCCCAGCCCGCGTGGTGGAGGATCCGGTCGATCAGACCCGCCGTGAAACCCCACACCAGGGCCTCCCGCACCAGGAACGCGGGCCCCTGGAAGCCGCTGGGATGCGTCACCATGGCCCGGTTGGCAGGATCGGTGAGATCCGCCACGGGGACGGTGAACACCCGTGCGGTCTCGGCCAGGTCGACCGCTCCCACCGGCGACGGCGTACGCCACCAGCCGAGGACCGGCGTCACGACGAAGTCGCTCACCGGGATGTAGAGCCGCGGGAGCACCCCGAAGACCTGCACCCCCGACGGGTCGAGGCCGGTCTCCTCCCAGGCCTCGCGCAGCGCGGCCCGCAGCGGCCCCTCGCCCTCCGGGTCGCCGTCCTCCGGGTCGAGCGCGCCGCCCGGGAAGGAGGGCTGCCCCGCGTGCGAGCGCAGGGAGGCCGCCCGCTCCATCAGGAGCAGCTCGGGCCCCTCGGCCCCCGCGCCGAGGAGGATGAGGACGGCGGAGGGACGGCCGCCGCTCGGCGGCGGCAGGAAGCGGCTGAGCTGCTCGGGCCGTACGCCGTCGACCGCGCGGACCACCGGGCCGAGCCAGGACGGCAGCCCCTCGCGGTCGACCGTGACGTCCTCGATGTCGGGTCGTGCCTGCGTCACTCCGCCTCCAGCGGCGGCGCCGCCGTGCCCGGGAATCCCGGCGGCGGCTTGAGCCGCTGCCCCGGGCCACCGCCCATCTCGTACTTCAGCAGCTTCTTCGCCTTCTCCGGATCCGTCTCGCCCTCGCCGTACGACGGGCACAGCGGCGCGATCGGGCAGACGCCGCAAGCGGGGCGGCGGGCGTGGCACATCCGGCGGCCGTGGAAGATCAGACGGTGCGAGAGCATCGTCCACTCGCTCTTCGGGAAGATCGCCATGATGTCCTGCTCGATCTTCTCCGGCTCCTTCGCCCCGGTCCAGCCGAAACGGTGGACCAGCCGCTGGAAGTGGGTGTCCACGGTGAGGCCGGGGACGCCGAAGGCGTTGCCGAGCACCACGTTGGCCGTCTTGCGGCCCACGCCGGGCAGCGTGACCAGGTCCTCCAGCCGGCCGGGCACCTCGCCGCCGAAGATGTCACGGAGTGCCGCCGACAGGCCGAGCAGCGCCCGCGCCTTGGCGCGGAAGAAGCCGGTGGGACGGAGGATCTGCTCCAGCTCCTCCGGGTCGGCGGCCGCCAGGTCCTCCGGCGTCGGGTACTTCGCGAAGAGCGCGGGGGTGGTCTGGTTGACCCTCAGGTCGGTCGTCTGGGCCGAGAGCACCGTGGCGACGAGCAGCTGGAAGGGGTTCTCGAAGTCGAGCTCGGGGTGGGCGTACGGGTACACCTCGGCGAGCTCGCGGTTGATCCGCCGGGCCCTGCGGACCATCGCGAGCCGCGACTCGGGCTTGCCGGACGCCCGCGCGCGGCCGCCGGGGGTCGCCCGGGCGGGCTGTTCGCTCACAGCGGAATCCGCGGCGGCGGTCACCCTCCTGGCCCCGCCACCCTGCCGTTTCTTCTGCGCACTTGGCGTATCGGACACCCGGCCAGCCTAAGCCTCACCACCGACAATCGCCCTGGAGAGCCGCGATCCGGCCCCCAAACGGACCCCCGGAGCACAATCACACGAGCACATAAGACAGACTTGTGATTGATCGCACTGTTTTGCTGTCGGGCATGATGGGGACCGACCCAGCGATGTCGACAAGGAGAGAGCTCGTGGACGACGTTCTGCGGCGCGCACCGCTTTTCGCGGCGCTCGACGATGAGCAGGCCGCTGAACTGCGCGCCTCCATGACGGAGGTCACGCTCGCGCGTGGCGACTCGCTGTTCCACGAGGGGGAACCCGGGGACCGGCTGTACGTCGTCACCGAGGGCAAGGTGAAGCTGCACCGCACCTCGCCCGACGGCCGCGAGAACATGCTCGCCGTCGTCGGCCCCGGCGAGCTGATCGGTGAGCTGTCGCTCTTCGACCCCGGCCCGCGCACCGCCACCGCCACCGCGCTGACCGAGGTCAAGCTGCTCGGCCTCGGCCACGGCGACCTGCAGCCGTGGCTCAACGCCCGCCCCGAGGTCTCCACCGCGCTGCTGCGCGCCGTCGCCCGGCGCCTGCGCCGCACCAACGACGTCATGTCCGACCTGGTCTTCTCCGACGTCCCCGGCCGCGTCGCCAAGGCGTTGCTGGACCTGTCGCGCCGCTTCGGCGTGCAGTCCGAGGAGGGCATCCACGTCGTCCACGACCTCACGCAGGAGGAACTCGCCCAGCTGGTGGGCGCCTCCCGCGAGACCGTCAACAAGGCCCTCGCCGACTTCGCGGGCCGCGGCTGGCTGCGCCTGGAGGCGCGGGCGGTCATCCTGCTGGACGTCGAGCGGCTGGCGAAGCGCTCGCGCTGACGCCCGTACGCGGACGAAGGGGCGCCCACCCGGAGGTGGGCGCCCCTTCTTGCGTCTCCTCAGCGTCCGCGGGGCGCGGGGGCGCCGGGCGGGCACACCGCACGTCAGATCAGCCCGTGCTCCAGCAGGTAGTCCAGCTGCGCCCGCACCGACAGCTCGGCGGCCGGCCACAGGGCGCGGTCGACGTCCGCGTAGACGTGGGCGACGACCTCGGAGGGGGTCGCGAGGCCCCGCTCGACGGCCGTCTCGACCTGGGCGAGGCGGTGGGCACGGTGGGCGAGGTAGAACTCGACCGCGCCCCGGGCGTCGGCGAGGACCGGGCCGTGGCCGGGCAGGACGGTGGCGACGCCGTCGTGCATCGTGAGCGCCTGCAGCCGGCGCAGGGAGTCCAGGTAGTCACCCAGCCGCCCGTCGGGGTGGGCGACGACCGTGGTGCCACGGCCGAGGACGGTGTCGCCGGTGAGCACGGCCAGGTCGGCGGGCAGGTGGAAGGAGAGCGAGTCCGCGGTGTGCCCGGGGGTGGGCACGACGCGCAGTTCCAGGCCGCCGGTGGTGACGACGTCGCCCGCGGACAGGCCCTCCTCGCCAAGGCGCAGTGCCGGGTCCAGGGCGCGCACCGCCGTCCCCGTCAGCTCGGCGAAGCGGCCCGCGCCCTCGGCGTGGTCGGGGTGGCCGTGGGTGAGCAGGGTGAGGGCGATCCGCTTGCCGAGGGAGTGCGCGGTGGAGACCACGTTGTTCAGGTGGCCCTCGTCGAGCGGCCCCGGGTCGATGACGACGGCGAGTTCGGAGTCCGGCTCGGAGACGAGCCAGGTGTTCGTGCCGTCCAGCGTCATGGGCGAGGGGTTCGGCGCGAGCACGCACACCGCGCGGGCGGTCGCCCGGCCCCCGACCTCCGCGCGGGGCTTGCCGGGTTGAAGGGCCGAGGTCATCCGGCGGCTCCCATGCGCTTGGTGAATTCCTCGTGGCCGGGCCAGGTCAGCACGATCTCCTCGCCCACCAGCGCGGCCCGCGCCAGCACCGGGGTGAGGTCGCGCCCGTCCGCGGCACCCGCCAGGGCCGCTGACGCCGAGTCGTACGGCAGCAGTTCCCGCAGCGTCGCGATCGTCGGCGGCAGCATGGTCATCTCGCCGCGGTCGTAGCCGTCCACGGCCTCGGCGGGCCGCAGCCACACCGTGCGGTCCGCCTCGCCCGACACGTCGCGGGTGCGCTGGCCGGGCGGGAGCGCGGTCACGAAGAACCACGTGTCGTACCGGCGCTCCTCGAACTCCGGGGTGATCCAGCGGGCCCACGGGCCGAGCAGGTCGGAGCGGAGCACCAGGGAACGGCGGGCCAGGAAGTCGGCGAAGGACAGCTCCCGCGAGACCAGGGCGCGCCGGTCGGCCTCCCAGTCCTCGCCGGTGGTGTCCGCGACGACGGACCGCTCGTCGGGCCCGGCGAGCAGCACGCCGGACTCCTCGAAGGTCTCGCGCACGGCCGCGCACACGATCGCCTGCGCGGCGGCGGGGTCCAGGCCCTCGCCCAGCCGGGCGGCCCAGGTCGGCGGCGGGGGCCCCGCCCAGGCCACCGGGCGCTCGTCGCGCGGGTCCACACCGCCGCCGGGATAGGCGTACGCGCCCGCGGCGAAGGCCATCGAGGCCCGGCGCCGCAGCAGGTGCACGGCGGGGCCGCCGTCGCCGTCCCGCAGCAGCAGGACGGTCGCCGCACGGCGCGGCACGACGGGCTCCAGGGTGCCCGCGGTGAGGGCGCGGATGCGCTCGGGCCAGCTCGCCGGGAACCACTGGCCGTTCGTGGTGGTCATGTGGCGGATGCTATGCGCTTGCGCGGGGATGTTCGATAGGGCCCGGGCCGGGCGGGCCCGGGGTACCCCTCCGGTGGCCGGGGCACGGCTCCGCCGGAGGGGTGCGGGACGTCAGTCCTCGACCTCGACCTGGATCTCGACCTCGACCGGCGCGTCGAGCGGCAGGACGGCCACACCGACGGCGCTGCGGGCGTGCACGCCCTTCTCGCCGAGGACCTCGCCGAGCAGCTCGCTCGCGCCGTTGACGACGGCCGGCTGCCCGGTGAAGTCGGGGGCGGAGGCGACGAAGCCGACGACCTTCACGACGCGCTTGACGCGGTCGAGGTCACCCACGACGGAGCGGACCGCGGCCAGGGCGTTGAGCGCGCAGGTGCGGGCGAGTTGCTTGGCCTCGTCCGCGGTGACCTCGGCGCCGACCTTGCCGGTGCAGGTCAGCTTGCCCTCGACGAGCGGCAGCTGGCCCGCGGTGTAGACGTACGCACCGGACCGGACGGCCGGGACGTACGCGGCGAGCGGGGCGGCCACCGCGGGGAGCTCGAGCCCCAGTTCCGCCAGCCGCTGCTCGACCGCGCTCACGCGTTCTTCTCGCGTTTGAAGTACGCCACCAGCTGCTCGGGGTTGTTCGGGCCCGGCACGACCTGGACGAGCTCCCAGCCGTCCTCGCCCCAGGTGTCCAGGATCTGCTTCGTCGCGTGCACCAGCAGCGGCACGGTCGCGTATTCCCACTTCGTCATGAGGGGACTGTAATGCCTGGCACAGCCCCGCCCCCGAGTAGCCCCGCCCTCGACTGGTTAGGCTCGCAGGTGTGAGGCTCCACATCGTGACGGGCAAGGGCGGTACCGGCAAGACGACGGTCGCCGCTGCGCTGGCACTCGCCCTCGCCGCCGAGGGTCGACGGACACTGCTGACGGAGGTGGAGGGGCGGCAGGGCATCGCGCAGCTCTTCGAGACCGAGGCCCTCCCCTACGAGGAGCGCAAGATCGCCGTGGCCCCGGGCGGCGGCGAGGTGTACGCCCTGGCCATCGACGCCGAACAGGCGCTGCTGGACTACCTCGACATGTTCTACAAGCTCGGCCGGGCCGGCCGGGCCCTGAAGAAGCTGGGCGCGATCGACTTCGCCACCACCGTGGCGCCGGGACTGCGCGACGTCCTGCTGACCGGCAAGGTCTGCGAGGCCGTGCGCCGCAAGGACCGGGCGGGCTGGCGGTCGTACGACGCGGTGGTGCTGGACGCGCCGCCGACCGGGCGGATCACGCGCTTCCTCAACGTCAACGACGAGGTCGCCGGGCTGGCCCGGTTCGGCCCGATACACAATCAGGCGCAGGCCGTGATGCGGGTGATGAAGTCCCCGGAGACCGCGGTGCACCTGGTCACCCTCCTGGAGGAGATGCCGGTCCAGGAGACCGTGGACGGCGTGGCCGAGCTGCGCGAGGCGGGGCTGCCGACCGGGGCCGTGGTCATCAACATGGTGCGCCCGGTGGTGATGGACGGCGCGGCCGTGGCCTCGGCGCGCGACGGGCAGCGCACGGCGATCGCCAAGGCGCTCTCCCAGGCCGGGCTGGGCGGCGCGCGGCGCGGCGGCCTCGCGGAGCGGCTCGTCGACCCGCTGCTGGCGCAGGCGCACGAGCACGCGGAGCGCGTGGCCCTGGAGCGGGCCCAGCGCGAGGAACTGGCCGCGCTGGGGCTGCCCGCGTACGAGCTGGAACTGATGGGCGACGGGGTCGATCTCGGTGGGTTGTACAGATTGGCTGAAAATCTGCGGAAGCAGGGGCTGGGGGTCGCATGAGCCTGGAGAGTCCGGTATTGGACATCGACCCGCTGATCGACGATCCGAGGACCCGGATCGTCGTCTGCTGCGGCTCGGGCGGGGTCGGCAAGACCACCACGGCCGCGGCGCTGGGCGTCCGTGCCGCCGAGCGCGGCCGCAAGGCCGTCGTGCTGACCATCGACCCGGCGCGTCGGCTGGCGCAGTCCATGGGCCTCACGGAACTCGACAACACCCCGCGCAAGGTGGCCGGGATCGACGAGTCCGCGGGCGGTGAGCTGCACGCGATGATGCTCGACATGAAGCGGACCTTCGACGAGGTCGTGCTCCAGCACACGGACCAGGAGCGGGCCCGGGCGATCCTGGACAACCCCTTCTACCAGTCGCTCTCCGCGGGCTTCGCCGGCACGCAGGAGTACATGGCCATGGAGAAGCTGGGCCAGCTGCGCGCGCTCGACGCGTGGGACCTGATCATCGTCGACACCCCGCCGAGCCGGTCGGCGCTGGACTTCCTGGACGCCCCCAAGCGGCTGGGGTCCTTCCTGGACGGGCGTTTCATCCGGCTGCTGATGGCCCCCGCGAAGGTCGGCGGACGGGCCGGCGTGAAGTTCCTCAACGTCGGGATGTCGATGATGACCGGCACGCTCAGCAAGGTCATGGGCGCGCACCTGCTGCGCGACGTGCAGACCTTCGTGGCGGCGATGGACTCGATGTTCGGCGGCTTCCGCTCCCGGGCGGACGCCACGTACAAGCTGCTCCAGGCGAACGGGACGGCGTTCCTGGTGGTGGCCGCGCCGGAGCGGGACGCGCTGCGCGAGGCCTCGTACTTCGTGGAGCGGCTGGCGGCGGAGAACATGCCGCTCGCCGGGCTGGTGCTGAACCGTGTGCACGGCAGCGGGGCGGCGCAGCTCACGGCGGAGCGGGCGCTGGCGGCGGCGGAGGCACTGGACGACCTGGACGACCTGGATGCCGCTGACGCGACTGACGCCTCCGACGCCGCCCCTGTCGCCGGATATCCGCCAACTCCCCGGCTGACCGGGGAGTTTGACGAATCCGCAGAAAATCTTCAAAGCGTCGGCATTGTGGATCAGCCCGGCGGGAAAGCTGGACTCCGTACGGCCGACGGCGGCGAAGGGACCCCCAGTACGGACAGTGCGGACACCAGCTCTCCCGAATCGCCCACCGGCTCCCCGACCGTTTCCGTACCCGCACAGGACCCCGCCGCGGGCCGGACCACGGACCCGCTGGACACCGACCGCCTCACCGCCGGCCTGCTGCGCCTGCACGCCGAACGGATGCAGCTGGTCGCGCGCGAGCGGCGCACCCGTGAGCGTTTCGTCTCGGTGCACCCGGACGTGCCCATGGTGGACGTCGCGGCCCTGCCCGGCGACGTGCACGACCTCGAGGGCCTGCGCGCGATCGGCCAACGTCTCGCGCAGGGTCAGCCGACGGCGGCGTAGTCGTCGTAGTCCCCGTCGTAGCCCTCGTCGTCGAGCGGGAGCACACCCGTGCTGCGCTCGTACTCCGTGCGCGCCGTCTCCAGGAGCCTGCGCCACGAGGTGACCGTGGGACGCCGGCGCAGCAGCGCCCTGCGCTCCCGCTCGGTCATCCCGCCCCAGACGCCGAACTCCACACGGTTGTCCAGAGCGTCGGCCAGGCACTCGGTACGCACCGGGCAGCCGGTGCACACCGCCTTGGCCCTGTTCTGGGCCGCTCCCTGGACGAAAAGTTCATCCGGATCCGTCGTGCGGCACGCGGCCTGCGTACTCCAGTCCGTAACCCAGCTGCTCATGCTGGCGCCGTCCTCTCCCGAATCGAGGCTCCCCCACGGCGGCAAGCGGCATATTCACCGTTGCCAGTTGAGGACGTTACGGAAGGTGGGCACGGCGCAACAGCCCTTTCAGGCCCAATCTTGAATGGCCCGAACGGACTATGGGTACGCGGCAGATCACCCGACGGAGTGAGCCGACGGCAGAACGGGCGAATTGCCGCAAAACGGTCAGCTCGCCACTTCTGGGGCCTGAGATCCAGGTCATATGGCTGGCATATGACAGGAATTCGGGCAGTTCTCATCACCCACAAGAGTGAGGATGGAAGACAGACGTGTGCGCAGTGTTCGCGCCTGTCTGTTACAGAGTAGGCGAACAAGCATGCCCACGTCTTAAGAATGGCAACGTAAGCTGCACCCCATGGGTCACAAGCGATCGCGCCCCACCAGCAGCGGCGGCACCAGTACCGCTCAGCAGGCCGCCAAGTTCCTGGGTGTCAGCGTCCTGGCCGGCGTGGTGCTGGCCGGCATCGCCCTCCCCGCGGCGGGGGCGCTCGGACTGAGCGCCAAGGGCACCGCGGCCGGCTTCGACTCCCTGCCGGGCGAGCTGAAGCGCCCGCCGCTCTCGCAGAGCACCCGGATCCTGGACGTCAAGGGCGACCTGATCGCGAACGTCTACTCGCGCGACCGCACGGTCGTGGGGCTCGACAAGATCAGCAAGTCGATGCAGCAGGCCATCGTCGCCATCGAGGACGCCCGCTTCTACGAGCACGGCGCGATCGACGTCAAGGGCATCCTGCGCGCGCTCAACAAGAACGCCCAGGAGGGCGGTGTCTCCGAGGGCGCTTCCACCCTGACGCAGCAGTACGTGAAGAACGTCTTCATCGAGGAGGCCGGCGACGACCCCACCAAGGTCCAGCAGGCCACCCAGCAGACCATCGGTCGCAAGATCAAAGAGATGAAGTACGCCATCCAGCTCGAGCAGGAGCTGGGGAAGCAGAAGATCCTCGAGAACTACCTCAACATCACCTTCTTCGGCGAGCAGGCCTACGGGGTCGAGGCCGCCTCCCGGCGTTACTTCAGCAAGTCCGCCAAGGACCTGTCGCTCACCGAGTCCGCGCTGCTGGCCGGCCTCGTCCAGTCGCCGAGCCGGTACGACCCCGTGAACGACCCGGAGGAGGCCAAGAAGCGCCGCGACGTGGTGCTGCAGCGCATGGCCGACCTGAAGGACGTCACGCAGGCCCAGGCCGACGCCGCGAAGAAGAAGCCGCTCGGCCTCAAGATCCGCGAGCCCAAGAACGGCTGCATCACCGCCGTCAACGGCGCCGGGTTCTTCTGCGACTACGTGCGCCAGGTCTTCCTCAGCGACAAGGCCTTCGGCAAGACCAAGGCCGAGCGCGCCAAGCGCTGGGACCAGGGCGGCCTCACCGTCCGCACCACCCTCGACCCGAAGGCGCAGCGGGCGGTCCAGGACTCGATCAGCCAGCACGTGTACAAGAGCGACGACGTCGCCACCGCCGTGACCCTGGTCCAGCCGGGCACGGGCAGGATCGTCGGGATGGGCCAGTCCCGCCCGTACGGCTTCAAGAAGAACCAGACCCAGATCAACTACTCCGTCGACCGGAACATGGGCGGCGGCGCGGGCTACCAGCCGGGTTCGACGTTCAAGCCCTTCACCGCCGCGGCCGCCCTGGAGAAGGGCATGTCGACGGCCCAGTCCTACCCCTCGCCGAACGAGATGCCGTACCCGGACGTGACCGACTGCGACGGCAAGCGCTACACGAGCAAGGACAAGGTGCCCAACGAGAGGAAGGACGAGGTCGGCCCGTACGGAATGAGGGAGGCGCTGGCGAAGTCGATCAACACCTACTTCGTCTCCCTGGAGGCCGACGCCGGCCTGTGCGACGTGACGCGGATGGTCAACTCCCTCGGCATCACCAAGCGCGCCGGCGGGACGAAGTTCGGCCTCGGTGCCTCCTTCACCCTCGGCGTCAACGAGATGTCGCCGCTGAAGATGGCCGCCGCCTACGCGGCCTTCGCCAACAAGGGCGAGTACTGCACCCCGGTCGCCATCGAGTCGATCACCGACGCGAACGGCAAGAAGCTGCCGGTGCCCAAGACCGAGTGCGAGCGGGCCATGTCCGAGCAGACCGCCTCCACGATCAGCACCCTGCTCAAGGGCGTGGTCGAGGACGGCACCGGTCAGCAGGCCGGACTCAGCGACCGCGACAGCGCGGGCAAGACGGGTACGACGGACTTCCGGTACGCCGCCTGGTTCGTGGGCTACACCTCGGACATGGCGGGTGCCGTCTGGGTCGGCGACCCGGCCCACAAGCGCAGGATGACCAACATCACCATCGGCGGCCACTACCACGCCGAGGTCTACGGCGCCGACACCCCGGGTCCGATCTGGAAGGACGCGATGTCCGGCGCCCTGGCCGGCACCGTCTCGCCCGGCCTGCCGACGGTGGCCATCAAGGATCCCGAGAAGCCGCGCAACGACGATGACGACCACCACGGCCGCGGTGACAACGGCGGCAACGGCAACGGTGGCGACGACGGCCTGCTCGGCGGGATCTTCGGCGGCGACACCCTCGGCGGCGACGGGGCCAACGGCTTCACCACCGGCGGTGGCAACGGCCGCGGCGGCGGAAACAACGGCACCACGGGTCCCGGGACCGGCACCCCCGAGACGGGCGGCACCGGGCCGGGCTGAGCCCCGCGGGAGACGACGTGACGCCGAAGGGGCGCCGGGACCGATCGGTCCCGGCGCCCCTTCGGCGTTCCGGTGGAGGGCTCCCGGCGGGCCACGCCGCCCTCCGTGGCGTCGGGGCCCGTCGACCCCGTCGGCCCCGTCAGCCGCCCGCGAGCTGCTTGCGCACCTCGGCGGCGACCCGGCCGCCCTCGGCCAGGCCGGCGACCTTCGGGTTCACGATCTTCATGACCGCGCCGATCGCCTTCGGCCCCTCGGCGCCCGACTCCTCGATCGCCGCGGCAACGATGCCGGCCAGCTCCGCGTCGTCCAGTTGCTTGGGCAGGTAGGCGTCCAGCACCTCGCGCTCGGCCAGCTCACGCTCCGCGGCCTCCTTGCGGCCGCCCTGCTCGAAGGCGTCGGCGGCCTCCCGGCGCTTCTTCGCCTCGCGGGCGATCACCTTCAGCACCTCGTCGTCGGAGAGCTCGCGCGCCTCCTTGCCCGCGACCTCCTCCTTGGTGATCGCGGTGAGGGTCAGACGGAGGGTGGACGAGGTCAGCTCGTCCCGCCCCTTGATGGCAGCCGTGAGGTCGTCGTGCAGACGCTTCTTGAGCGTGGTGGTCATGGCGTCGAGTCTGCCAGGTCGCCACCGGGAGGGCCGCGGATTTATCCCTGACGTGCCGTCTGCCACCATGGAGGGCATGCGCGCGCGATACGGAGTACCCCTGGGCATCACAGCTGCCGGTGCGGCCTGCGTGGCCTACGCGGCCGGGATCGAGGCACGGTCGTTCCGGCTGCGCAGGGTGGCGGTCCCGGTGCTGCCGGCCGGGATGCGGCCGATCCGCGTCCTGCAGGTCTCCGACATCCACATGGTCCGCGGCCAGAACAAGAAGCGCCGCTGGCTGCAGTCGCTGGCCGGGCTCCGCCCCGACTTCGTCGTGAACACCGGCGACAACCTCTCCGACCCCCAGGGCGTCCCCGAGCTGATGGACGCCCTCGGGCCGCTGCTCGACCTCCCCGGCGCCTACGTCTTCGGCTCCAACGACTACTACGGCCCCACCCCGCGCAACCCCGCCCGCTACCTCGCCGAGCGCCTCCGGGGCACGCACGGTCTCAACGGCCAGAACAACCCCGCCATCGGCGTCATCCGCAACCCGTGGGAGGAGATCCGCGACGCCTTCGACGTGGCCGGCTGGGTCGGGGTCAACAACACCCGCGGCCGCCTCAAGCTCGACGACGGCATCGAGATCGCCTTCGCGGGCCTCGACGACCCCCACATCCGGCGCGACCGCTACGCCGCCATCGCCGGCGGTCCCGACACGGACGCCGACCTCTCGCTCGCGGTCGTCCACGCCCCGTACCTGCGCGTACTCGACGCCTTCACCGCCGACCGCTACCCGCTGATCCTCGCCGGGCACACCCACGGCGGCCAGCTGTGCATCCCGTTCTACGGCGCCCTCGTCACCAACTGCGACATCGACGCGGACCGGGTCAAGGGCCTGTCCACCCACGAGGCCGCCGGTCACCGCTCCTACCTGCACGTCTCCGCGGGCTGCGGCACCAACCGCTACACCCCGGTCCGCTTCGCCTGCCCGCCCGAGGCCACCCTGCTCACCCTGACACCGGGCGCCTGAGCCGCCGCGGAAAACCGGATTTCGTCTCCAGCGGGAGGTCCGCTAGAGTAATCCTCGTCGCGCCGGGCCCGAGGCCACGACGCGACACCGGGGTGTGGCGCAGCTTGGTAGCGCGCTTCGTTCGGGACGAAGAGGCCGTGGGTTCAAATCCCGCCACCCCGACTTCGTAGATGCAGATCAGGGCTCCCAGGAATGTTCCCGGGAGCCCTGACTCGTTCATGTGACTATCCGCCTGACCACCGCTCGCGGTCCCGGCCGAAGCCGGGGCCGCTCATGAGGGCTTCGCCGCGCTCTGCGCCTCGAGCCACTCGGCGAACGTCTGGGTGCCGCGGGGGCCCGGGCCGGTCGGCAGCAGGCCGCCGCTGCGCATCCCGCCGGGGAAGTACAGGGGCACGACCGGACGGCGGCGCGCGCCGCCCGCGGCGATGAGGCGCCGGGCCAGGTCGACCAGGGACTCGACCTGCGGGCCCGCGAGCTCGGGGGCCATCCCCTTCGGCGCTTCGAGGGCGAGGTCGACGAGGGCTTCGGCCACTTCCCGTACGGCGATGGGCTGGACCGGCGCCGTCGGCACCAGCGCGATCGGTCCGGGGACACCGCTCAGCGCCTGACCGACGAACTCGTAGAACTGCGTCGCCCGCATGATGGTCCATGGCACCGGCCCGCCCCGGATGATCTCCTCCTGCCGCAGCTTGCCCGTGTAGTACGGGTGCCCGACCCGGTCGACCCCCACGATCGACGGCGTCACGAGGTGCCGGACCCCGGCGCGTTCGGCCGCACCGATGAGGTTCCGTCCCGCCTTCTCGAAGAAGCCGACGGCGACCGACTTGCGGTTCGTGGTCACGTTGCTGACGTCGATCACCGCGTCGGCCCCGGTCAGCGCCGCTTCCAGCCCCGACCCGCTCACCAGGTCGACGCCCTGTCCGCGTGACAGCACCACGGGTTCGTGTCCGCGGGCCCGTACGGCCTCCACCACGAAACGTCCGGCCACCCCGGTACCGCCGGCGACTGCGATCTTCATGACTGCTCCTGTCCTCCCGGTGCTGCACGAGAGGAAGGAACGGGCCACACCCATCGCGTCAGCTCCACCTATTGTTACGATCGCGATCGTATCATTCAATACTAATAGGGATGGCCGCCGCGTGCCGGCCGCCCCGAGGCCGTCCTCTCAGTCCACCGGACCCGGGGGGCACCCAGGGTCCCGCGAGCGCCAAGCGTGCGGCGGCTCACCGACACCCTGGGCAAGCAGCCACGCCGCGGCCCGCACCAGGCCGCGCGCCGCGTCCAGGGGGGTGTCGCAGGAGCGCCCGCTCTCGGCGACGGTGTGCCCGCCGCAATCCACCTCGCGGTCGCACGCCACCCTGACCTCCGCCTCGACCTCCCACGGCGGACCCCCGCGCAGGTCCCAGAGGCATCGCCGCGGGACGTACAGCCGCGCATGGAAGGAGACCTCGCGGACCTCCACGGAGCCGAAGACTCCCGCGAGCTCGAAGCCCTCAACGCGGTGGTACTCCAGGCCACTTCCGGTGTGACCGGCCCGGACGCCGAGGTGCTCGGCCAACCGCGAGACGAGCGCACCGGCCGTGCTCAGCGCTTCCTGCACGGCCTCGGCGTCAGCCGGATCCGGGAACACCCAGCGCACATCGCCCCGGCCGAGCGGGATCGCTTCCTCCACGGGCACGAGTCTGACCCGGCACGGGCCAACGGCCAAGGCCCGGACGCGCAGCGGCGCGGGTCAGCCGCAGATGGTGCCGGGGGCGGGGAGTTCGCCGTGGGTCAGGTAGAGGTCGACGGCGTCGTCGATGCAGGGGCTGCCGCGGTGGTAGGCGGTGTGGCCGTCGCCGTCGTAGGTGAGGAGGTGGCCGGAGTCGAGTTGACGGGCGAGGGACTGGGCCCAGGGGTACGGGGTGGCGGGGTCGCGGGTGGTGCCGACGACGAGGATGGGGGCGGCCCCGGGGGCGGCGATGGCGTGCGGGGTCTGGGTCGCCGGGACGGGCCAGTGGGTGCACAGCACCAGGAACGTGGCCAGTGAGGTGCCGAACTGGGGCGAGGCGTGCAGGAAGGCGGGCAGTGCGGCCTGGGCCTGGGCCTCGGAGAAGCGGGCCCCGAGGGTGGAGCTGAGGCAGTCGACGGCGAGGAGGGCGTCCGCGGCGTTGCCGGAGTCGCCCTCGTCCGTGCCGCCGAACTGCTGCAGCTCGGTGGTGTCGCCGGCCAGGATCTGGCGCAGCATGGTGCGCAGTTCCTCCCAGGAGGCCTCGCGCAGGGCCGTGATGACCGCGGTGAGGAGGTCCTCGCCGGTGACGGTGATGTCCTTGCCCTGGCGCAGCGGGCCGGCGTCCAGCTTGTCCCGCAGGCCGTCGAGGACGCGGCCGGCCTCCGCGACGGAGTGGCCGACCGGGCAGTCGGGGCGGGCGGCGCAGTCGGCGGCGAAGGAGTCCCAGGCCAGCTGGTACCCGGCGGTGCTGTCCAGGTTCTCGCGGTAGCCGTCGATCGCCGGGTCGACGGCGCCGTCGAGGACCATGCGGCCGACCCGCGAGGGGAACAGCTCGGCGTAGGTCGCGCCGAGGTAGGTGCCGTAGGAGTAGCCGAGGTAGTGCAGGCGCTCGTCGCCGAGGAGGGCGCGCACGACGTCCATGTCGCGTGCCGCGTCCGGGGTGCCGAGGTGGGGCAGCAGTTCCCCGGCGTGCTCCTCGCAGGCGTCGGCGAGTTCCTCGAACGCCTCGTAGGAGTCGGTGATCTCGGCCGCGTCGCCGGACAGCCGCAGGCCGAAGCCCATGGGGATGGCCGGGGTGTCGGTGGCGCACTCCACGGGGGTGCTGTACTGCACGCCGCGCGGGTCGACGGCGACCAGGTCGTACGCGGAGCGCGTGGCCGGGGAGAAGGTGCCGGCGGCGGCGACCAGGTAGTCGACGGCGGACTCGCCGGGACCGCCGGGGTTGATTTGGAGCGAGCCGACGCGGGCGGCGGCCTCGCCGGTGGCCCGCACGCGGGCGGCGGTCAGGGTGATGTCGCCCGCTTCCGGGTGGGCGTAGTCCAGGGGCACCGTCACGGTCGCGCACTGGAAGCCGGGCACGTCCTGACAGGCTTCCCAGTCGAGGTGCTGCTCGTAGTAGCGCCGCAGCTCGGGGGGTACGCCCGCCGCGGGGTCCGCGGCCGCCCGGCCGGGGTCGGGGGACAGCCGCAGCGGGTCGGCGGTGGCGCAGGCAGCGGTCAGCAGGAGCCCGCAGGTGCTCAGCACCGCGAGCGCGCCCCGCAGCCTGCGCCGGGGTATCCCGTCGGTGTCCCGTACAGCGATCATCGCCACGCCTTCCTCGTACGCCCGTGTGACGGGGGGACCGCCGGACGCGGCGCCCGGGCCGCCCCGGGGAATCAGGGTCCGGTCGTGTCGCGGAGCGCTCGGACGCACCCCCCGCGGCTCCGCTGCGTCACCACCCCATCACACGTCGTACGTGATGGCGGCCCGAGTGGGCCGAACGCGTGAACTTCCCAAGGGCCCGGACAGGGGTTCAGCGGGGCGCGTAGGCGATGCGCTCGAAGGGCCAGGCGTCGGCCAGCCAGTCGCTGACGACGCGGTGGAGCGCGGCGTCCAGGGCGGCGTGGGGGGCGCTGACCCAGGAGCGGACGTCGATGACGCCGGGCTCGGTGCGTGAGCCGTAGACGTACACGCAGCCGATGACGTCGCCGCCGGGGACGGACAGGACGGTGTAGGTGAAGCCGGTGCGGCGCTCGAAGTCCTCCGCGTGCTTGCGCAGGTCCTCCAGGTTGGCTTCGAGGCTCATCCCGTCCGGCGGCGGCCAGGAGCGGCCCTCGAAGCCGGGGGTGGCGCGGATGTGGTCGATGCCGGACGTCCAGGCGGCGTGGTCGGCGGCGTTGTGCCGCGGGCCGAGGGGCTCCAGGCGGAAGCGTTCGGTGGCGGGCGGGTCCGGGACGACGAAGTCCGGCGGGACGAGGGGATGTTCGGTGTCGGTCATGGCGCGAGGGTAACCGGGTGCCGCCCGGGCCGTCGCAGGTGCGCCGCCGCCGTGCGAAGGTTGGGCCATGGGTGTCGAGTTCGTGGTCTTCATGACGCTGCCGGGCCTGGTGATCCTGCTGATCGGGGTGGCCTTCGTCGACCAGGTGCTGCGGGCGGGCCGGTGGGGCGGACGGAGCGGGCAGGTCTCCGCGACCGGTTTCGAGCAGCTGCACGCGAGCTTCTCGCCGGGCAAGCGCAGCGAGTTGGACGAGCGCCGGGCGACGCTGATGCTGCGCGACGAGGAGGGCGACGGGGCACCCCCGCGGTCGCGGGTGGACCTGGGGCGGGGGACGGCGCTGATCGTCGTTCCGGGGCGTGATCGCAGCTGGTGACGACGGCCACGGTCCGCTGCGGGGCGCGATCGGGTTTGATGGTGGCATGAGCGACGTCATGGCTGGTATGCCGGATTGGGAGAAGCGCTTCCGGGCGCCACGCGTCGGACTGCCGGAGTGGGCGGAGGACGCCCCCCACCGCAGCCTGTTCGTGTCGAATGCGACGGGTACCTACGAGCTGTACGCGTGGGACCGGACGACCGGGGCGCAGCGGCAGGTCACCGACCGGCCGAACGGCACGTCGGACGGGACGCTGACGCCGGACGGCGCGTGGGTGTGGTGGTTCGCGGACACCGACGGGGACGAGTTCGGGGTCTGGATGCGGCAGCCCTTCGCGGGCGGCCCGGACGAGCCGGCCGCGCCCGGCCTGGAGCCCTCGTACCCCGCGGGGCTGGCGCTGGGCCGGGGCGGGCTGTCGGTGGTGGGCCGCTCCACCGACGAGGAGGGCACGACGATCCACGTCGTGCGTCCCGGGGCGGAACCGGTGGAGATCTACCGGCACGAGGAGTCGGGTGGGGTCGGCGCGCTGTCGGAGGACGGCACGCTGGTCGTCGTCGAGCACACCGAGCACGGCGACGCGATGCACTCGGCGCTGCGGGTCGTCACGACGGACGGCACGACGGTCGCGGAGCTGGACGACAGCGAGGGCGGCACGAAGGAACTGGGCCTGGAGTGCCTGGGGTTCGCCCCCGTGCCGGGCGACGCCCGGCTGCTGGTGGCGCACCAGCGGCGCGGCCGCTGGGAGCCGATGGTCTGGGACGTCGCGGCGGGCACGGAGACCGCCCTGGCGATCGACCTGCCCGGTGACGTCGCGGCGGAGTGGTACCCGGACGGCACCGCGCTGCTGGTGGTGCACACGTACCGGGCCCGCAGCGAGATCTACCGCTACGGGCTGGCGGACGGCGAGCTGACCCGGCTGGACACCCCGGCGGGTTCGGTGAGCGGCGCGACGGCCCGCCCCGACGGCACGGTGGAGTTCCTGTGGTCGTCGGCGGCGGCGCCCTCCGAGGTGCGGTCGACGACCGGGGCCGTGGTGCTGGAGGCGCCGGGTGAGCGGGCCCCGGGCTCGCTCCCGGTGGAGGACGTGTGGGTGGACGGGCCCGGCGGGCCGGTGCACGCGCTCGTCCAGCGGCCCGCGCGGGGCGAGGGCCCGTACCCGACGGTGTTCGAGATCCACGGCGGGCCCACCTGGCACGACTCGGACGCCTTCGCGGCCGGCCCGGCGGCCTGGCTGGACCACGGGTACGCGGTGGTGCGGGTCAACTACCGCGGTTCCACGGGCTACGGCCGGGAGTGGACGGACGCGCTCAAGCACCGCGTCGGCCTGATCGAGCTGGAGGACATCGCGGCCGTCCGGACGTGGGCGGTGGAGTCGGGCTTCGCCGACCCGGCCCGGCTGGTGCTGTCCGGCGGCTCCTGGGGCGGCTTCCTGACGCTGCTGGGGCTGGGCACCCAGCCCGAGCTGTGGACGGTGGGCCTGGCGGCGGTGCCGGTCGCGGACTACGTGACGGCGTACGGCGACGAGATGGAGGCGCTGAAGGCGCTGGACCGCACCCTGTTCGGCGGTTCCCCCGAGGAGGTCCCGGACCGCTACGAGGCGTCCTCGCCGATCACGTACGTGGCGCGGGTCAAGGCCCCGGTCTACGTCTCGGCGGGCCTCAACGACCCGCGCTGCCCCATCCGGCAGATCGACAACTACGTCGAGCGGCTGGCGGGCCTGGGCAAGGCGCACGAGGTCTACCGCTACGACGCCGGGCACGGCTCGCTCGTCGTCGACGAGCGGATCAAGCAGCTACGACTGGAGCTGGATTTCGTCCGGCGCCACCTCGGCGGCTGAGGCCGCGGCCGGCCCCTCCTCCCCGGTGAGGCCGAGCTCGGCGTCGCGCCGGGTCTCGGCCTCCCGCCGGACGAGCCGGAACCACATGAAGACCACGAAGCCCGCGAAGACGAACCACTCGCCGGTGTAACCGAGGTTCTGGAAGGCCTTGAGGTCCAGGCCGGTGCCGCTCGGCGCGACCGGCGGGACGGCCCGCAGGGGCGCGGGGACGGCCTCGGTCTGGGTGATCCAGGCGCCATACACCTGGTACGGGACGAGGTTGACCAGGGACGCCGCGCTGATGATCCCCAGCTGTCCCTCGGCGAGCCCGCCGCGGCCGATCGCGCCGTCGGTGCCGGCGCTCTCGGGGGCCTGCAGGGCCCCGGTGACGGTGACCTCGCCGGCCGGCGGTGCGGGCACGCCGACGGCGGACGCGCGGTCCGCGTCGCCGGGCAGCCAGCCGCGGACGACGGGCAGGGCGGCAGCGCCGTCGCCGGTCAGCAGCGGGGTGAGCACGTAGTAGCCGGTGCGTCCGTCGAGCTCACGGCCGGGCACGAGGAACTGGTGCGCCGTGTCGTAGCGGCCGGTGGCCCGTACCGTGCGGCCGGCCGTCTCGGTGGTCAGCGCGGAGGTCGCCCGCGGCAGCAGGCGCTCCAGCGGCGCCGCGTCCCGGGCGGTGGCCGCGGGCTTGTCCTGGGCGGCGCGGTGGCTGTCGACGCGGGCCTCGAACCGGCTCAGCTGCCAGCTGCCCATGAAGGTGCAGAGGACCACGGCGCACACCATGAAGAGGTGCCCGCCCAGCCAGCGGGGGGACAGCAGGAACCGGTACACGCCGTCAACGGTACGGGGCGCCCGGGCGTCCCCGGGAACCGCCCCCCGCTACTGCGCGGCGATGGCGCCTGTCCTGTAGACCGTCCCGGCGCAGGCACCGCCGATCGTCGCCATGACGACGGGCGCTCCGGCCTCGGGCGTGTGGCTCAGCACGATGCTGCCCGCCGGGCCGCCCTGGCCGGGGCCGTCCACACCCGCCGGGGGCGCGGACGCCTCGCCGGACGGGGTGTTGGTGGCGGTCGCGGTGGGCGTCGGCGTGGCCGGGGGGGTGCAGCCGCCCGAGTCGCCGCCGGCGGCCGGGACCCAGGTGAACTCGACCCGGTAGCTCTGCCCGGGCTTGAGGATCAGCGTCGTGCCGAGGGAGTCGGGCAGTGTGGTGCCGTCGTTCGGGGTGTGGTCGACGACGTTGATGCGGGCGGAGTCGGCCGCGCCCTGGGTGGAGGAGACGCTGACCGAACCGCCGCCATCGACGGTGCACGAGCCCTTCGAGGTGTTCGCCACCTGGAACCAGCCGTCGACCCGGCCCGAGCCGTCGGCGGCGCCGGCGTACCCGGAGGCGCTGCCGAGGTCGCCGGCGGTGCACAGCGGGGCGTTGGCCGCGAGCGTGTCGGAGGGGTCCGCGGAGCCCGTTGCTCCGGGGGTGACGTGCCCGTGGGAGCCGCCGGTGCGCGTGGGGTCCTCGTCGCGACGGCCGTCGCCGTCGGACGGGGAGGGCGTGCCGGCGCCGGCGGCGGGGCCGTTCGCGTCGCCGTCGGTGCCACCGGTGTCCTGGGCGCTGGAGGCGTTGGCGGTGCCGGTCCTGGCGGATCCGGAGAGGTCCGCCGCGTGGAGGGCGGCGGGGACCGCGACCAGCGCCAGCAGGCACGCGGCCGCGCTGCCGGCCAGCAACTGCCGACGGTGCGCCCGCCGGGCGGGGACCGCGCGGCGCAGGTGCTCCAGCGCCTCCTGGCCCGGTTGGATGTCGCTCACGGCGTCGCGCATGAGCCGGCGCAGCGCCAGTTCGTCGGGGTTCAGCCGCTCCTCGGGGCTGCCACCGCCGATGTCGTTCTCGGTTTCCATACCGCCGGGTGGGTTCGGGTTGGTCATGCCGGGGCCTCCATCGCGACGCGGAGCGCCGCGAGACCACGCGAGCCGTACGCCTTCACCGAGCCTAGGGAAATGCCGAGGGTCTCGGCTACTTGGGCTTCGGTCATGTCGGCGAAGTAGCGCAGGACGAGGACCTCGCGCTGCCGGCGCTGCAGCTTGCGCAGGGCCGCCTTCAACTCGTCACGCTCCAGCGCCTCGTACGCCCCCTCCTCGGCGCTCGCCATGTCGGGCATGGGCTTGGACAGCAGCCGCATGCCCATGATGCGGCGGCGCAGCGCGGAGCGGGAGAGGTTGACGACGGTCTGCCGGAGGTAGGCGAGGGTCTTCTCGGGTTCGCGGACCCGCTTGCGGGCCGAGTGGACGCGGATGAAGGCCTCCTGGACGACGTCCTCGCAGGAGGCGGTGTCGTCCAGCAGGAGTGCGGCGAGGCCGAGCAGCGAGCGGTAGTGGGCCCGGTAGGTCTCGGTGAGGTGGTCGACGGTGGTCCCGACTGACATCGCGGCGTCAGTGTCGCCGCGGTCGCGGTCCGAGGGCGCCTGCACCACAGGCCAGGGCGCGATCACCGGGATGCCGCCGACTGCGCGCGACGGCCGCCGGACGTGCGGACGCGCCGGAGCGCTGCCCCGCCCCACGAGGGGTGCTTCGATGCCGAGTGCCTCTGCCACGCCTGTTGGACACGCGTCCCCCCGTCAGGGTTGTACGCCCGAGGCACCGTTTTTGACGGTGTAGCACATATGCGCATGCGTACCAACTCTTCCCCAATGCCCCTTTTGCTGGCGCTGTTGCGCCGCGCCCGGCCTGCAGCACAGTAGGGCAGTGCGCTGACACAAAGACGCTCCCTGCGCGTCGCACGGTTGCGACACACAGGGAGCTGAAATTGTCTGGCGCCTACAGGCTTCCGATCAAGCGGTCCAGACCAGAGATTTGGGTCACCCGACCGAAATCGGGGTGCTCAGCGGCCTGTTCCTCCGTAGACGACCGCTTCGTCGGTTTCGCTGTCCAGGCCGAACGCGGAGTGCACGGCGCGCACGGCCTCGTTGACGTCGTCGGCGCGGGTGACGACCGAGATGCGGATCTCGGAGGTCGAGATCAGCTCGATGTTCACGCCCGCGTTGGACAGCGCCTCGAAGAACTGCGCCGTGACACCGGGGTTGGTCTTCATGCCTGCGCCGACCAGCGAGATCTTGGCGATCTGGTCGTCGTAGCGGAGCGTCTCGAAACCGATGGTGCCCTGGACGCGCTTCAGGGCCTCGATCGCCCTCGGGCCGTCGGCCTTGGGGAGGGTGAAGGAGATGTCGGTCAGGCCGGTGGCCGCGGCCGACACGTTCTGCACCACCATGTCGATGTTGATCTCGGCGTCCGCGATCGCCCGGAAGATCACGGCCGCCTCGCCCGGCTTGTCGGGCACACCGACGACCGTCACCTTGGCCTCGGATGTGTCGTGCGCGACACCGGAGATGATCGCGTGCTCCATGCCCGTCTGGTCCTCTCGCGGCTCATTGCTGACCCAAGTGCCCTGGAGGCCGGAGAACGACGACCGGACGTGGATCGGGATGTTGTAACGGCGGGCGTACTCCACGCAGCGGTGGAGCAGCACCTTGGAGCCGGAGCTGGCGAGCTCCAGCATGTCCTCGGAGGAGATCCAGTCGATCTTCCGCGCCTTCTTCACCACGCGCGGGTCGGCGGTGAACACGCCGTCGACGTCGGTGTAGATCTCGCACACCCCGGCGTCGAGGGCCGCCGCCAGCGCCACCGCGGTGGTGTCGGAGCCGCCCCGGCCCAGCGTCGTGATGTCCTTGCTGTCCTGGGACACGCCCTGGAAGCCGGCCACGATCGCGATGTTGCCCTGGTCGAGGGCGGTGCGGATGCGGCCCGGCGTGACGTCGATGATGCGTGCTTTGTTGTGGACGGAGTCGGTGATGACACCCGCCTGACTACCGGTGAACGACTGCGCCTCGTGTCCGAGGTTCTTGATCGCCATCGCCAGCAGGGCCATGGAGATCCGTTCTCCGGCGGTCAGCAGCATGTCGAACTCGCGGCCGGTAGGCATCGGAGATACCTGTTCGGCGAGCTCGATCAACTCGTCCGTCGTGTCACCCATCGCCGAGACCACGACGACCACCTGGTGGCCGCTCTTCTTGGCATCGACGATCCGCTTGGCAACGCGCTTGATGCCCTCGGCATCCGCAACGGAGGAGCCGCCGTACTTCTGCACGACAAGGCCCACGTGCGCTCCTCAAATCCGGTACTGCGTTCGGCTCAGTCTAACGAGCAGGCCGGAACCGACCCCTCAATACCACATGCTGAGACGCCGGGCCCACTCTGCGAGCCATCTGCCCAACGACACGCCGACCTATGCACACCGGGCGGCGTGCTCCGGGTCACTACGGCCCCGGGTCCCCGCCTGGGAGACCCGACCACGCACACGCGCCCGCCCCTCGGGAGGGGCGGGCGCGGTGGGGGTTCAGCGGCTGGGGCGCAGCCCCAGCGGCTTGGCGATCTCGGCGGCCATGACCCGGCCGGCCTCGGCGGCGAGCTTGTCCTCGTCGTCCGCGCCGTGGTCGGTGTCCAGTCCGTCCAGCGCGTCCAGCGGGCTGTCCAGCCGCACATGGGCGACGAGGGACTGCAGGGCCCGCAGCGAGGCCGAGGCGGTCGGCCCCCAGTTGGACAGGTAGGAGAACTGCCACCACCACAGCGCCTCGCTGACCCGGCCCTCGCGGAAGTGCGCCAGGCCGTGCGCGAGGTCCGTCACCACGTCCGCGAGGTCGTCGGAGATCCGGCAGGCCACCGGGGTGCTGCGCGGCACGTAAGGGTCGAAGACCTCGGAGTAGACGTCGATCGGCTCCAGCAGCACCGCGAGCCGCTGGCGCAGCTCGTCGGCGTCGGGCTCCGGGCCGATGTCGGGCTCGTAGCGCTCCTCCGGGACGATGTCCTCGTGCGCCCCGAGGCGGCCCCCGGCCAGCAGCAGCTGGGAGACCTCCAGCAGCAGGTAGGGCACCGCGCTGTCGGGGTCGTCGCCCTTGGCGACCTCCCGTACCGACAGGATGAAGCTCTCGATCTGGTCCGAGATCGAGGAGGCGAAGTCGTCGGGGTCCAGGGCGTTGTCAGACATCAAGCAGCCGCCTTCCTTCAAAGGCCCGGCCGAGCGTGACCTCGTCGGCGTACTCCAAGTCGCCGCCGACCGGCAGACCGCTCGCGAGACGGGTGACCTTCAGTCCCATCGGTTTGACCATGCGTGCGAGATACGTGGCCGTCGCCTCCCCCTCGAGGTTGGGGTCGGTGGCCAGGATCAGCTCGGTGACGCTACCGTCCGCGAGCCGCGCCAGCAGCTCCCGTATGCGCAGGTCGTCCGGGCCGACCCCCTCGATCGGACTGATCGCGCCGCCGAGCACGTGGTAGCGGCCGCGGAACTCGCGGGTCCGCTCGATCGCCACCACGTCCTTGGGTTCCTCGACCACGCAGATGACGGCCGGGTCGCGGCGCGGATCACGGCAGACCCGGCACTGGTCGGCCTCGGCGACGTTGCCGCAGACCGCGCAGAACCTGACCTTCGCCTTCACCTCGCTGAGGGCGTGCGCGAGCCGTCGGACGTCGGCGGGGTCCGCCTGCAGGATGTGGAAGGCGATCCGCTGCGCGCTCTTGGGACCCACGCCGGGCAGCCTGCCCAGCTCGTCGATCAGGTCCTGAACCACGCCCTCGTACACGCTGTGCCCTCTTCGTCGCCTGGAACTAGAAAGGAAGGCCGGGGATGCCCCCGAGCCCCTGGGCGAGCGGGCCGAGCTTGCTCTGCTGCAGCTCCTGCGCGCTCGCGGTCGCGTTGTGCACGGCGGCGACGACCAGATCGGCCAGCGTCTCCGTGTCCTCAGGATCGACCGCCTTGGGGTCGATGACCAGCCCCCGCAGCTCACCGGCTCCGGTCACGGTCGCCTTCACCAGACCACCGCCGGCCGTTCCCTCGATCTCGGTCTCGGCGAGCTCCTGCTGGGCCGCCGCGAGGTCCTGCTGCATCTTCTGTGCCTGCTTGAGCAGCTGCTGCATGTTCGGCTGACCACCACCGGGGATCACGGTCTCGCTCCTGCCTCACGACGTCGGTTGTGCGGGTAGGGCGAGCCTACGTGCTCGGGGGCCCGCTCGCGCTACCCGTACGAGGGAACGAGCGGCGCGCGTCGCCCGTTCCGCCCCCGCCGTACCGTTCCGCACAGGGGAACGGGGGCGCCGCGGCTACTCGTTGGCGATCTCCTCGATCACGGTGGCACCCAGCTCGCGCACGATGAGGTCGTGGCCGCTGAGCGCCGTCTCGTCCAGGTCCGGGTCGTCGTCCTCGGGCATGTCGTACTCGATGGGCGGCGGCTCGTCGGTGACCGGCGGGTACGCGGACGCCGCAGGCGCCGCGTTGACGGCGGCACGGGCCGCCGCGGCGGCGGGCGGCGACGGGGACGGCGCCGGGCTCTGGGACTGCTGGTGGGGTTGTTGCTGCGGTTGCTGGTGATGGTGCTGGTGCGGCTGCTGCTGCTGCTGCGCGGACGGTGCCGGGGACGCGGGGGCGGGACGGGAGCCGCCGGGGCCACCGCCGGGTCCCGCCGGGCCCGGGCCACCGCCTCCGGGGCCGCCGCCCGGGCTGACGATCGCCTCGATGCGCCACTGGACGCCCAGGGCCTCGCTGATCGCCTGCTTGAGCACCTCCTCGTGTCCGCGGTTGGCGAAGCTGTCGCGGGCACCGGGGTTGTCGAAGCCGATCTGCAGGGTCGAGCCGTCGAAGCCGACGAGCCGGGCGTTCTGGTCGAGCAGTATCCACGTCACCTTGCGCAGCCGCTTGACCGCCTCGAGGACGGTGGGCCACATCTGGTGGACACGTGAGGCGTCGCCGATGGGCTGCGCGCCCGCCGCGGGCGGTGCAGGAGCGGGGTCCTGTGCGGGCGGCGCCGCGGGGGCGGACGCCGGGGCCGGGGCCGACGCCGATGCCGCGGTGGGCCAGGCGCCGGGACGCTGCCCGCCGC
>NZ_JARAVL010000062.1:0-38190 GCF_033792725.1 Streptomyces sp. PA03-5A
GCCCGGCCGTCGCCGGGCGACTGCGGCGGCTTGCGACGGTGCTCGCTCATGAACAGCTACTCCTAGGACAGGCGGAATCGCCTGAAAGCGGCAGTTGATTTCCGGTCCCCCCGGCGTGCGATGACCGCACTGCACCAGGGACAAGGACGCTCACTGGCGTCACACGGTTCCCGGTGCTCTGCATGGCGAACAGAGTACGCACGGTCAAAAGAGGTTCTAGCCAGATGTTCATCACATTCCGGGCGGTTGACGGTGGACGGATTTCGTGATGTGACGCCGGTCACCGTGAGCCGCCTTGCCGTACCGGGGAACTCGTTCTATCGTCTCGATGTATCGAGTCGATACATCACGGCGAGATAAGAGGCGACGAAGGCACGGACGGGAGGGACACGAGGGCATGAGCAAACGCTCCGGCATCCTCGAGTTCGCCGTCCTGGGCCTGCTGCGCGAATCCCCGATGCACGGTTACGAGCTGCGCAAGCGGCTCAACACCTCGCTCGGTGTGTTCCGCGCGTTCAGCTACGGCAGCCTCTACCCCTGCCTCAAGACACTGGTCACCCAGGGCTATCTGGTCGAGGAGACCGGCCCTGACCCCGATCCGCTCGCCGCGCCGCTGTCCGGCCGACGGGCCAAGATCGTGTACCGGTTGACGGCGGCCGGCAAGGAGCACTTCGAGGAGCTCCTCGCCCACTCCGGCCCTGACGCGTGGGAGGACGAGCACTTCGCGGCTCGTTTCGCCTTCTTCGGCCAGACGTCCAGGGACGTACGGATGCGTGTCCTCGAGGGGCGGCGCAGCCGCCTCGAGGAGCGCCTGGAGAAGATGCGCGCGTCCCTCGCGCGTACCCGTGAGCGGCTCGACGACTACACGCTCGAGCTGCAGCGGCACGGCATGGAGTCGGTGGAGCGAGAGGTCCGCTGGCTGAACGAGCTGATCGAGACCGAGCGGGCAGGGCGTGACAAGCAGCCCCCGGCCGCTCCGTCCGCCGATGCCGAGCAGGACAACCAACAGGAAAACGGCGGACCCGGCACGCGCCGGGGACCCGCGTGACGATTACACAGGGAGCAACCGGAATGGGTTCGGTTCGCGTAGCCATCGTTGGCGTGGGCAACTGCGCCGCTTCGCTGGTGCAGGGTGTCGAGTACTACAAGGACGCCGACCCGGGCACCCGCGTGCCCGGCCTCATGCACGTGCAGTTCGGCGACTACCACGTGCGTGACGTCGAGTTCGTGGCGGCCTTCGACGTGGACGCGAAGAAGGTCGGTCTCGACCTCGCGGACGCCATCGGTGCCAGCGAGAACAACACCATCAAGATCTGCGACGTGCCGCAGAAGGGCCTGACCGTCCAGCGCGGCCACACCCTGGACGGTCTCGGCAAGTACTACCGCGAGACCATCGAGGAGTCCGCCGAGGAGCCGGTGGACGTCGTGCAGATCCTCAAGGACCGCCAGGTCGACGTGCTGGTCTGCTACCTGCCCGTGGGTTCCGAGGACGCGGCGAAGTTCTACGCGCAGTGCGCCATCGACGCCAAGGTCGCCTTCGTCAACGCCCTCCCGGTCTTCATCGCCGGCACCAAGGAGTGGGCGGACAAGTTCACCGAGGCCGGTGTGCCGATCGTCGGTGACGACATCAAGTCGCAGGTCGGCGCCACCATCACGCACCGCGTGCTGACCAAGCTCTTCGAGGACCGCGGAGTCATCGTCGAGCGCACCATGCAGCTGAACGTCGGCGGCAACATGGACTTCAAGAACATGCTCGAGCGCGAGCGCCTGGAGTCCAAGAAGATCTCCAAGACGCAGGCTGTCACCTCCCAGATCCCCGACCGCGACCTGGGTGAGAAGAACGTCCACATCGGCCCCTCGGACTACGTGGCCTGGCTGGACGACCGCAAGTGGGCGTACGTCCGTCTCGAGGGCCGTGCCTTCGGCGACGTGCCGCTGAACCTTGAGTACAAGCTCGAGGTCTGGGACTCCCCGAACTCCGCGGGTGTCATCATCGACGCGCTGCGCGCGGCGAAGATCGCCAAGGACCGCGGCATCGGCGGCCCGATCCTGTCGGCGTCCTCCTACTTCATGAAGTCCCCGCCGGTGCAGTACTTCGACGACGAGGCCCGCGAGAACGTGGAAAAGTTCATCCGCGGCGAGGTCGAGCGCTGAACAGCGGCTTAACCCCCGTCACCACTCGTCGTACGACGCGACCGCACAGGCCCCCGGGTATCGCACCCGGGGGCCTGTGCGTCATGTGAGGCTGTGCGCATGCCCGTTGTCCGTGATCTCCGTGTGCTGCTGCGCTTCCGGGACTTCCGCCGGCTGCTGACGGTGCGGCTGCTGTCCCAGCTCTCCGACGGGGTCTTCCAGGTGGCGCTGGCGGCCTACGTGGTCTTCTCCCCGGAGAAGCAGACCTCGCCGGCCGCGATCGCCTCCGCGATGGCGGTCCTGCTGCTGCCGTACTCGCTCCTGGGGCCGTTCACGGGCGTCCTGCTGGACCGCTGGCGGCGCCGGCAGGTCCTCCTCCACTGCAACCTGCTGCGGGCGGCGCTCTCCGTCGGCACCGCCGTGCTGATGCTGCTGCGCGTCCCGGACTGGCTCTTCTACCTGTCCGCCCTCTCGGTCACCGGCATCAACCGCTTCGTGCTCGCGGGCCTGTCGGCCGCCCTGCCCCGGGTCGTCGACGGCGAGCGCCTGGTCATGGCGAACGCGCTGTCCCCGACCGCCGGCACGCTCGCGGCCACCGCCGGCGGGGGAGCGGCCTTCCTGGTGCACCTGGTGCTGGCCGAGGGCACCCGCTCCGACGTCCTGGTCGTGGTGCTGGGCGCCGTCCTCTACCTCTGTGCCGGGCTCGCCGCACTCACCCTGGGGCGGGACCTGCTGGGGCCGGACCCGTCCCGCATCCAGCCGCGGGTGGGCGAGGCGCTGCTCAGCACCTTCCGCGGCCTGGTGCACGGCTTGGGGCATCTGCGCCGGCGGCCGCGCGCCGCACGCGCGCTGGCCGCGATGACGGCGATGCGCTTCTGCTACGGCGGGCTCACGGTGACGGTGCTGATGCTCTGCCGCTACGCCTGGGCGGGATCCGACGGGACCGGCCGTGGAACGGCGGACGGACTGGCGCTGCTCGGGCTGGCGGTCGCCGTCTCGGGTGCGGGCTTCTTCGCGGCGGCCGTGCTCACCCCCTGGGCCACGGGCCGCTTCGGCACCTTCGGATGGATCACCGTCTGCGCGGGTTCGGCCGCCGTCCTGCTCCCCGCACTGGGCCTCCCCTTCGAGCCGGCGCCGGTGCTGGCGGCGGCCTTCGTGCTGGGGCTGGCCACCCAGGGGGCGAAGATCGCCACCGACACAGTGGTCCAGTCCTCGATCGACGACGCCTACCGGGGGCGCATCTTCTCGATCTACGACGTGCTGTTCAACGTCGCCTTCGTCGGCGCCGCAGCCATCTGCGCGCTGGTCCTCCCGCCGGACGGTCGCTCCGTGGGGCTCCTCCTCGGGCTCTCCGCGGTCTATGCGGCGGTGGCGGTCGGCACCGCCGGGACTCCGCGTCGTTTCACGTGAAACACGAAGATCACCCCGCGTCCGCCCGTTTCACGTGAAACACATGCCCCGGCGGATGGGCTGTCCGACCCCTCCAGTAACGTTCGCGCGTTCACAGGAACTGACAGGTTCATCCCAGGGAGGGGAACGACCATGGCGACTCCGCCGCCCGACAACACCAACATTCCGGCCCCGCAAGGCCAGCCCGGCGCCTTCCCGCCGCCCCAGGGCCAGCCCGGCGCCTTCCCGCCCCCGCAGGGTCAGCCCGGCGCCTTCCCGCCGCCTGCCGCCCCGCCGCGGCGCGGCAGAAACATCGGCAAGCGCATCATCGGCGTGATCGTCACCATCGTGGTCATCATCGGCGTGCGATTCGCCTTCTCCCAGTTCGACCAGACCGACGCCGAGACGTCGAAGGTCGGCAGCTGCCTCCACAACAAGGGCACCGAGCAGAGCCCGGACCTGGTGGACGCCGACTGCTCCTCCGGCGATGCACAGTTCAAGATCGTCAAGAAGTTCGACGACTCGACCGACCAGAAGCAGTGTGAGTCCGTCACCGAGTCGGACGTCTACTACACCCAGTCCGGGACCGACTTCAACAACGTGGTGCTCTGCCTGCAGACCATCAGCAAGTGACGGGACGGGCGTTAAGGCCGAGGGGGTCGTGTTTCACGTGAAACACGACCCCCTCGGCACGTCCACGGCCCGGACGGGGTGACGCTCAGCCCTGCGCGGCCCACCACTCCTTCAGTGCGGCCACAGCGGCCTCCTCGCCCAGCGGACCGTTCTCCAGGCGCAGCTCCAGCAGGTGGTTGTACGCCTTGCCGACCTGGGGGCCCGGAGGGATGCCCAGGACCTCCATGATCCGGTTGCCGTCCAGGTCCGGCCGGATCGCGTCCAGCTCCTCCTGGCCCTTCAACTGCGCGATGCGCTCCTCGAGCCCGTCGTAGGTGCGCGACAGGGCCCCCGCCTTGCGCTTGTTGCGGGTCGTGCAGTCGGAGCGGGTCAGCTTGTGCAGCCGGTCGAGCAGCGGTCCGGCGTCCCGGACGTAGCGCCGGACGGCGGAGTCGGTCCACTCCCCGGTCCCGTAGCCGTGGAAGCGCAGGTGCAGCTCGACCAGCCGGGCGACGTCCTTGACGGTGTCGTTCGGGTACTTGAGCTTGGTCAGCCGTCCCTTGGTCATCTTGGCGCCGACCACCTCGTGGTGGTGGAAGGAGACCCGTCCGTCGGGCTCGAAGCGCCGGGTCCGCGGCTTGCCGATGTCGTGCAGCAGCGCCGCGAGGCGCAGCACGAGGTCCGGCCCCTCCGTCTCCAGTGCCATCGCCTGGTCCAGGACGGTCAGCGTGTGCTCGTAGACGTCCTTGTGGCGGTGGTGCTCGTCACGCTCCAGGCGCAGCGCCGGCAGCTCCGGGAGGACCCGTGCGGCCAGGCCGGTCTCCACCAGCAGCTGCAGGCCCTTGCGGGGGTGGTCGGAGACGACCAGCTTGTTGAGCTCGTCCCGGATCCGCTCGGCGGAGACGATCTCGATGCGGTCGGCCATCTCCGTCATCGCCGTCACGACCTCGGGAGCCACCTCGAAGTCCAGCTGGGCGGCGAAGCGCGCGGCGCGCATCATCCGCAGCGGATCGTCGGAGAAGGACTCCTCCGGGGTGCCGGGAGTGCGCAGCACGCGCTGGGCGAGGTCACCGAGCCCGCCGTACGGGTCGACGAACTCCGCCTCCGGCAGGGAGACCGCCATCGCGTTGACGGTGAAGTCCCGGCGGACCAGGTCCTCCTCGATGGTCTCCCCGTAGGAGACCTCCGGCTTGCGCGAGGTGCGGTCGTAGGCCTCGGAGCGGTAGGTGGTCACTTCGATCTGGTAGCCGTACTTCCGGCAGCCGACCGTGCCGAAGGCGATGCCCACCTCCCAGACGGCCTCCGCCCACCCGCGGATGATCTTCAGTACCTGGTCGGGCCGGGCGTCGGTCGTGAAGTCGAGGTCGTTGCCGAGCCTGCCGAGCAGGGTGTCGCGGACCGAGCCGCCGACGAGGGCAAGCCGGAATCCGGCGTCCTTGAAGCGACGGCCGAGCTCTTCGGCCACCGGCGCGATCACCGGCGCGGTCTTCAGGGTCTGGGGGGCGTTGTTGGCATTCGGCACAACAGAAAAGGGTACGTGGCCATGCGCCCCGCGGCGGACCGGTTTACCGGCATCCGCGATCTTGCCGACGCCTCCGCGCCCCCGGACTGTATCGATCTTGTGGCCCACTCACAGCACTTTGGGTCTTCGAGCATCGTTACCATTCCAGGACGCACATCCGATGACGACGAGGGACGGCCAGCGCGTGGGCGAGGCGGCACAGCACCCCGGAGGCACTCCGGCCCGTTCGAGGCTGCGCCGGGCCACGGCACTGCTCGTGGGCGCCACCCTGTTCACCGGCCTGGTCCAGGCCCGTACGGCTCCCGCGGCGTACGCGGAGGGCTCCGACGGCCGGGCCGTGGACGTGTCGGTGAACTCACTGTCCCCCACCGTGCCGGCCAAGGGCGACACCCTCACGGTGACCGGCACCGTCACGAACAAGAGCAAGCACACCGTCAGCGGTGCCCACGTGGGCGTGGAGATCGCCCCTCAGGGCCCGCTGGGCAGCCGCAGCGCCATCAGCGGCACCTCCACCAGCGCGCCCCACACCGCGGCCGACGGCGAGGAGATCCCCGGGCACACCGTGCCCGTCGACGACCTGCCGGCCGGCATCAGCCGCAGCTTCACCCTGGAGGTCCCGGTCAAGGACCTGGACCTGGGCCGGGACGGCGTCTACCAGCTCGGGGTCTCCCTGACCGGGCGGACCAGGGACCGCGGCTACGACGAGTACCTGGGGATCGAGCGGACCTTCCTCCCCTGGTACCCGGACGGGGACGCCAAGCCGACCCGCTACACCTTCCTGTGGCCGCTGATCGACCGCCCGCACCTCGCCGTGCGCAGCGAGAGCGACGACCAGCAGAGCCCGATCTTCCTCAACGACGACCTCGCCGCGGACCTGGCGCCCGGCGGCCGTCTTCAGCAGATGGTGGCGCTCGGCCGGGACCTGCCCGTCACCTGGGTCATCGACCCGGACCTGCTCGCCACGGTCGACGCGATGACGCGCCGGTACCAGGTCGCGGGGCCCGAAGGTGATCTCGACCACACCACGTCCGGCACCGGGACCGACGACGCGAAGCGCTGGCTGAACAGCCTCAAGGAGGCCGTCGCCGGGGACGAGGTCGTCGCCCTGCCCTTCGCCGACCCCGACCTCGCCTCGATCGCGCACCACGGCAAGAGCGTCCCGGGCACCCTGAACCACCTCAAGACCGCCACGGAGCTCGCGACCACGACGGTGGAGACCGTCCTCAACGGCGTGGTCACCCCCGACACGGACGTCTCCTGGCCCGTGGAGGGCGCCGTCGACCCCTCCATCGTCGACGTGGCCACCTCGGCCGGCGCCGACAAGGTGATCGCCCGCAGCGACAGCCTCGGCGAGCCCGGCGGCCTCAGGTACACCCCCACCTCGGCGCGGCCCATCGGCGGGGGCACCACGGCGGTGGTCGCCGATTCCGGGCTCTCCAAGGCCTTCCAGGGCGACATGACGTCGGCCGGGACCTCGACCCTCGCGGTGCAGAAGTACCTGGCCCAGACGCTCATGATCACGATGCAGGCGCCCGACCGGCAGCGCAGCATCGTCGTCGCCCCGCAGCGCATGGCCAAGGCCTCACAGGCGCAGGCCATGGCCCAGGCCATCACGGAGGTCGCCGCCGGCGGCTGGGCCGAGACCGTCGACTTCTCCGCGGCGGCGAAGGCCACCCCCGACCCCAAGGCCAACCGCACGGTGCCCGGTACCGGGTCCTACCCCAAGCGCCTGCGCAAGCAGGAGCTGAGCACCGCGGCCTTCCGCCAGATCCAGGCGACCCAGGGCGAGCTCGACGACTTCATGGCCCTCCTGAGCAAGCCCGACCGGGTGCGGACCCCCTTCGGCAACGCACTGATGCGCTCGATGTCCACCGAGTGGCGCGGCTCCCCCCGGGGGTCGGCCGCCTACCGCACGGCCATCTTCGACTACCTGTCCGACCTGATGAGCCTGGTCTACCTGCTCCCCAAGACCGGGACGCTCACGCTGTCGGGCCGCAGCGGCACCATCCCGGTGACCGTGAAGAACGAGCTCGGCCAGACCGTGCAGGGCCTGGAGCTGCGCCTCACGTCCAGCCAGGGCAACAGCCTCGACCCGGGCGAAGCGCAGCCCGTGACCGTGGAGGGCGGCCACACCCGCTCCCTGAAGTTCGAGGGAACCGCCGCCCGCAACGGACTGAACACGGTCACCGCCCAGCTGTACACGGCGGACGGCGCCAGGTTCGGCTACCCCATCACCTTCCAGGTGGATGTCACCTCCATCACATCCACCGTCATGCTGGTGATCGCCGCCGGGCTCCTGCTGCTCGTGCTGGCGGGCGTCCGGATGTACCACCAGCGCAAGCGCCGCGCGGCCGCCGGGGGCGAGGACGACGACACTGATCCGTCCGAGGACGACGCGGACCCGTCCGGGGACGGGGACACGGGCGAGGACGAGGACGACGCCGCAGAGGGCACCATGGGTGACCGGGACGGCGTCGAGGACGAGCAGCCGGGTGACCTGGCGCCGGACACCTCCCCGGAAAGTACGGACCCGTCCGGGACGGGTGAGAAGGTGGACCGATAGCCAGCGAGCCATGGCCGATGAGGTGGGGCAGAGATGAACGCACCGTACGACGGTGAGCGCGAACGGGAAGCCGGGGAGCGGTTTCCCGAGCAGCCCGGGCAGTACCCTGCCGCGCCCGACCCGTACCTGCAGGACACCTACGCCCGCGACCCGTACCAGCGGCAGGATCCGACCGCGCAGGACCCGGTGGGCGAGGCGCTGTACGACCGCACCGCGCACCCGCCGGCCCAGCCCCATGCCTACGGGCCGCCGTACGCGCACCAGGAGCCGTACCGCATGCCCTACGCCGACGACGCCAACACCCGGTACGTCGGCGTCGACGAGCTGGTCTCCCACGCCCCGGACGAGGACGGGAGGTCGGCGCGGCCGGACGAGTACGCCCACCTCTTCCGCGACGAGCCGGTGCAGACGGCCCCGGCGGAGCCCGAGCCCGCGGCGGAGCCCGTGGCCGGGAAGTCCGGCGGACGGGCCGGCAGCATCCTCAAGTCCAGCGCGCTCATGGCGGCCGGCACCCTCGTCTCCCGGGTCACCGGATTCCTCCGCACCCTGGTCATGGCGGCCGCGATCGGCGTCGGCACGCTGAACGACGGCTACCAGGTCGCCAACACCCTGCCCACGATGATCTACATCCTGGTCGGCGGCGGCGCCCTCAACGCGGTCTTCATCCCCCAGCTGGTACGGGCCATGAAGAACGACGACGACGGCGGCGAGGCCTACGCCAACCGCCTGCTCACCCTGGTCGTCGTCGGACTGGCAGCCGTCACCGCCGTCTGCGTGATCGCCGCACCGGTCTTCATCCAGGCGATGTCCCACGACATCGCCTCCGACCCGGTCAGGTTCGAGGTCGCGGTCACCTTCGCCCGCTACTGCATCCCCACCATGTTCTTCATGGGGGTGCACGTCGTCCTCGGGCAGATCCTCAACGCCCGCGGCCGCTTCGGCGCGATGATGTGGACCCCGGTCCTCAACAACGTCGTCATCATCGCCACCTTCGGCGCCTTCATCTGGGCCTTCGGCTCCTTCACCGACACGCGCGTCTCCTCCGGGACCATCACCCCTGACGGGGTCCGGCTGCTGGGCCTCGGCACCCTGCTGGGCCTGGCGGTGCAGGCGCTGGCGATGCTCCCCTACCTGCGCGACGCCGGCTTCCGGATCCGGCCGCGCTTCGACTGGCGCGGCCACGGCCTCGGCCACGCGGCGAAGCTGGCCAAGTGGACCTTCTTCTTCGTCCTCGCCAACCAGGTCGGCATGATCGTCCTCACCCAGTTCGCCACGGCGGCGGGCGCGGCGGCCGAGAAGACGGGCCACGAGGGCGCGGGCATCACCGGCTTCAACTACGCGCTGCTCCTGTGGCAGATGCCGCAGGCCATCATCACCGTCTCCGTGATGACCGCCGTGCTGCCGCGGATCTCCCGCGCCGCGGCCGACGGTGACGCCGCCGCCGTCCGCGACGACCTCTCCTACGGCCTGCGGACCTCGGGCGTGGCCGTCGTGCCCGCCGCGTTCGCCTTCCTCGCCCTCGGCCTCCCCATGGCCACCCTGCTCTACAGCAGCTCCGGAGAGGGCGCCCTGAACATCGGCTACATCCTGATGGCCTTCGGCCTCGGGCTGATCCCGTTCTCGGTGCAGTACATCGTCCTGCGCGGCTTCTACGCGTACGAGGACACCCGCACCCCCTTCTACAACACGGTCATCGTCGCCGCCTGCAACGCCGTCGCGGCCGCCGTCTGCTACTTCGTTCTCCCCGCCCGCTGGGCCGTGGTCGGCATGGCGGCGGGGTACGGCCTCGCCTACACGATCGGCGTCGGAGTGGCGGTCAAGCGGCTGCGCAGGCGCCTCGGCGGCGACATCGACGGCAAGCGCGTGGTCCGCACGTACGCCAGGCTCTTCGGTGCGTGCATCCCCGCCGCTGCGGGCGCCGGCGCCGTCGTCTACGGTGTCTCGCAATCGCTGGGTCACGGCGCTGCCGCATCGTTGCTGTCGCTGGTGCTCGGCGCCCTTGTGCTGGGCGGGATCTTCTTCATCGCCGCCAAGCGCATGCGCGTCGAGGAACTGACGGCCATGGTCGGCATGGTCAGGGGCCGGCTGGGCCGCTGACGGCGCCCAGCGCGCAACCTTCGTGGGCCGTCGTGTGTCGTGCATAGCGGTGGACTGTTGGCACAATTGTCCTCGGCTGTGTTGTCAGATCTTGCAACGGATGGGGAGGCAGGAACGACGGTGGCGGAACGGAGCACGGCTGCCGTCGGAGTGGCCAACGAGGGCGGCGAAGAGCAGCTCGCCGCCCACACGGACGGGGCCACGGCCGACGAGGCGACGGACCGGAGCGAAGAGCAGGACGCGCCAGAGCAGACCATCCCCGAGGAGACAGCACCGACCAAGTCCGAGCCGCCGGAGCTCCACAGCGGCCACAAGCTCGCCAAGCGCTACCGCCTGGAAGAGTGCCTCACCCGTTCCGACGGCTTCAGCAGCTGGCGGGCCGTCGACGAGAAGCTGCGCCGCGCCGTGGGCATCCACACCCTGCCCGCCGACCACGGCCGGGCCCGTTCGGTGCTGGCTGCGGCCCGCTCCGCCGCCCTGCTCGGTGACCCCCGTTTCGTCCAGGTCCTCGACGCGGTCGAGGAGAACGACCTCGTCTACGTCATCCACGAGTGGCTCCCGGACGCGCGCGAACTGACCGCCCTGATCACCGCCGACCCCCTGGAGCCGCACGAGGCCTACCAGATGGTCAGCCAGATCTCCCAGGCCATGGCGGCCGCCCACCGTGAGGGGCTGGCCCATCTGCGGCTCGGCCCCGACGCCGTCCTGCGCACCGACTCCGGCCAGTACCGCATCCGCGGTCTGGCCGTCGCCGCCGCGTTGCGCGGGATCTCCTCCGAGCGCCCGCAGCGGGAGGACACCGAGGCCATCGGAGCCCTCCTGTACGCCTCGCTCACCCAGCGCTGGCCGTACCCGGAGGACGAGCACGGGCTCACCGGCCTCCCCAAGGACGTCGGCCTGGTCGCGCCCGACCAGGTGCGGGCAGGGGTCCACCGTGGGCTGTCGGAGCTGGCCATGCGTGCCCTGGTCAACGACGGGGCGACGGCCTCCCGTGAGCCGGAGCCCTGCACCACCCCCGAGGAGCTGGCCAAGGCCGTCACCGCGATCCCCAAGATCCGGCCGCCCGAGCCGGCGATGGCGCCCTACTCGCGCACCACCTACCAGCAGGGCTCCTACCGCCAGACCGGCGCGGGCCCCGCGTCCCCCGGCGCCACGGCGTCCCTCCCCGCCGCGCCACCCCCGGCCCTGCCCGGCCGCACCGGCAAGGCCCTCAAGTGGTCCGTCTCGGCCCTCCTCATCGTCGCCCTCGGCCTCGGCAGCTGGCAGCTCGCGGAGACCCTGATGGACCGCGAGAACCAGGCGAGGTCCGGAGGGACCTCCACCTCCCACAACACGGGCGGCGACGGCGGCAGCGACAACGGCGGCGCGAACCAAGTGACGCTGAAGCCGCTGCCGGTCCAGGACGCCGCCGAGTACTACCCGGACGGCACGCCGCAGCACACCGACCAGGTGAAGCTCACCTACGACCAGGACGCCGGGAGCTACTGGCGCAGCAGGAGTTTCCAGAAGGGCCCGGTGCTCGCCCCCTACAAGAAGGGGGTCGGCATCGTCTACGACCTCGGTGCCGTGAAGAAGCTGAGCACGGCGACGATAGGCCTCTACTACGGCGGAGACCACACCACGGTCGAGCTGTACGCAGCGGACTCGTTGTCCTCGTCGGCCGACCTCTCGGGCATGAAGAAGATCGCCACGGTCAAGACCTCCGGTCGTTCCGCCAAGCTCACGACGAAGCAACCCGTGGAGACGCGGTACGTTCTCGTCTGGCTGACGGCCATGCCCAACTCTCCGGCGGACAACTTCAGCGGGTCGGGGTACAAGCAGGCCATCACCGACGTGAGGTTCGAGGGGCAATAGCCCCGCGGGGAGGGGGACGGTGGGCACGCAAGGAACGGGCGGGGAGGTCAGCGACAGCGACCTCCTCGCCCGTCATGTCGCGGGGGACCCGACCGCCTTCGGGGAACTCGTCCGCCGGCACCGCGACCGGCTGTGGGCGGTGGCGCTGCGGACCCTGGGGGACCGCGAGGAAGCCGCGGACGCCGTGCAGGACGCGCTCGTCTCGGCCTTCCGCTCCGCCCACACCTTCCGCGGGCAGTCGGCCGTCACGACCTGGCTGCACCGCATCACCGTGAACGCGTGCCTGGACCGGGCACGCAAGGCCGCCTCACGCCGCACCGCTCCGGTCACGGACGAGAAGCAGTTCGAGGAACTGCTCGAACCCCATGAGTCCGCCGCGGCCCCCGCCGAGCGGGGCGAGCTCCACCGGGAACTGCTGCGGGCGCTCGGGACGCTCCCCGTGGAGCAGCGGGCCGCCCTGGTCCTGGTCGACATGCAGGGCTACCCCGTGGCCGAGGCCGCCGCCGTCCTGGACGTGCCGACGGGGACGGTCAAGAGCAGATGCGCCCGCGGCAGGGCACGACTGCTGCCGCTCCTCTCCCATCTACGGGAGGCGCCGGGGAGTAGCGGCGATCACCCAGGGGGAAGGAACCGGACGGAGAACGCATCCGTCCCAGAGACGGAGGCCCGGCCGGGCCACGGCTTCACGAAGGGCGGAGGTGGACACCCATGACGTCGACGACGGGTACGGACGAGCACCCCGAGGTCGCCGAGATCTCCGCGCTCACCGAGGGCATCCTCCCGCCCGAGCGCTCGGCCGACGTCCGCGGGCACATCGACGGCTGTGCGCTCTGCGCCGACGTCCACGCCTCGCTGGACGAGATCCGGGGGCTGCTGGGCACCCTCCCCGGCCCGCCCCGGATGCCGGCCGACATCGCGGGCCGGATCGACGCCGCACTCGCCGCCGAGGCACTGCTCGCCGCGGGCGGGGCCGATGTTTCACGTGAAACAGAGACCACGGAGCCGTCCCGTGTTTCACGTGAAACATCGGCCCCGGCAGACGGAAGGCCCACCGGCCGCGGCACCGGTCCCAGCGGGCCCGGCCGCCCGGGCACCCGGTCCCGTCGCCGCTGGGGGAAGGGGATCCTCATCACCGCTTCCGTGGCCGCCGTGCTCGGTCTCGGGACCGTCCTCGCCCAGTCCGGCTGGAACGCCGGGGGAAGCTCCGACAGCCAGTCGTCGTCGGCCTCCGATGCGGGTGCCAAGGCTGACGCCGACATGCTCGGCGTGCAGGTACACGATCTGCTGACAGACCGCACGAGCAAGGGCCCGGAGAGCAAGCCCCAGGGGCAGTCCCCCATGGTCGGCATGGACAGCGCCGCGCCGTCCTGCGTCCTGGGGGCCGTCGACCGCCGGGAGGCCCCGATCGCCTTCCAGCGGGGCAGGTACGAGGGCATGGACTCCTACCTGGTCGTGATGCCGCACGAGGGCGACCCCGCACTGGTCGACGCCTACGTCGTGGACGCCTCGTGCGCCACCGCGCAGCCCCCCGACACGGGCACCCTCCTCCGTGAGGAGACATACCCTCGCTAGCGCCGCGCCGATGGGAATGCCCGGACCGTAGGATCCGTTAGGCGGGATGACAATGGTCCCGTCGCCGAGGCACCCGGCGAGTCGGCACAGCAGAGACGAGGAAGCACCCGTGAGCGACGTCCGAAACGTGATCATCATCGGTTCCGGTCCGGCGGGATACACAGCCGCGCTCTACACCGCCCGCGCCTCCCTCAAGCCCCTGGTCTTCGAAGGGGCGGTCACGGCCGGCGGTGCTCTGATGACCACGACCGATGTGGAGAACTTCCCCGGCTTCCGCGACGGCATCATGGGCCCCGACCTCATGGAGAACATGCGGGCCCAGGCCGAGCGGTTCGGTGCCGAGCTGATCCCGGACGACATCGTCGAGGTCGACCTCGCGGGCGACATCAAGACCGTCACCGACTCCGCGGGCACCGTCCACCGGGCGAAGGCCGTCATCATCGCCACCGGTTCCCAGCACCGCAAGCTGGGCCTGCCCAACGAGGACCAGCTCTCCGGTCGCGGCGTCTCGTGGTGCGCCACCTGTGACGGCTTCTTCTTCAAGGACCACGAGATCGCCGTCATCGGCGGCGGCGACACCGCCCTGGAGGAGGCGACCTTCCTGTCGCGCTTCGCCAAGAGCGTGAAGGTCGTCCACCGCCGGGACACCCTCCGCGCCTCCAAGGCCATGCAGGAGCGTGCCTTCGCCGACCCGAAGATCTCGTTCGTCTGGGACAACGAGGTCGCCGAGATCAACGGCGACGGCAAGCTCTCGGGCCTGGTCCTGCGGAACACCAAGTCCGGCGAGACCTCCGAGCTGCCGGTCACCGGACTCTTCATCGCGATCGGCCACGACCCGCGGACCGAGCTGTTCAAGGGCATCCTCGACCTGGATGAGGAGGGCTACCTCAAGGTCGAGTCCCCCAGCACCCGTACGAAGATCCCGGGTGTCTTCGCCGCCGGCGACGTCGTGGACCACACCTACCGCCAGGCGATCACCGCCGCGGGCACCGGTTGCTCCGCCGCCCTGGACGCCGAGCGCTACCTCGCCGCTCTGAGCGACGCGGGCAGCGAGCACACCCGCGAGCCCGAGCAGACCGTCGCCGCGGTCGTCTGACCGCACCGCACGAACAACCACCCTTCCTACACACCGAGGAGACAGCCGTGGCCGGCAACACCAAGACCGTGACCGATGCGACCTTCGACGAGGAGGTCCTGTCCAGCGACAAGCCCGTGCTCGTCGACTTCTGGGCCGAGTGGTGCGGTCCGTGCCGCCAGATCGCCCCCTCCCTGGAGGCGATCGCCGCGGAGCACGGCGACCAGATCACCATCGTCAAGCTGAACATCGACGAGAACCCGGTCACCGCCGCCAAGTACGGCGTCATGTCGATCCCGACCCTCAACGTCTACAAGGGCGGTGAGGTCGTGAAGACCATCGTCGGCGCCAAGCCGAAGGCCGCCATCGAGCGCGACCTGTCCGACTTCATCGGCTGAGCACCGCAGACGGACACGAAAGGGCCCGCCCCCGTGAGGGGCGGGCCCTTCGTCCGTCACAGGGGCCGCAGCGCCGGTTCCTTCTGCACGGCGCCGAGCAGCCGGTCGATCGCCATCTCGACGTCCTCCTTCCAGGAGATCGTCGTCCGCAGTTCCAGCCTCAGCCGGGGGAACCGCGGGTGCGGCCGCACCGTCTTGAACCCGACCGCCAGCAGGTGCTCGGCCGGGAGCACGCACGCGGGCTCCTCCCAGCGCGCGTCACCGAAGGCTTCGATCGCCCGGAAGCCCCGTCGCACGAGGTCCTTGGCCACCGACTGCACCAGGACCCGGCCCAGTCCCTGTCCCTGGAAGCCCGGGAGGATGCGGGCGGTCATCAGCTGGACCGCGTCGGGGGAGACGGGACTCGTGGGGAAGGCCGTCGAGCGCGGCACGTAAGCCGGCGGGGCGTAGAGCACGAAGCCGGCCGGCACCTCGTCCACGTAGACGACACGGCCGCAGGAACCCCACTCCAGAAGCACCGCGGAGATCCAGGCTTCCTTCTCCAGTTCGGGCTTGCCGGCCTGGACGGCGGCCTCACCGCTTACCGGATCGAGTTCCCAGAAGACGCACGCGCGGCAGCGGTTGGGGAGATCCGGGAGGTTGTCCAGCGTGAGCGGAACGAGCCGACGCCCCATGAGGTCTGACCCTCGTTTCTGTCGTGGACCCAACTGCCGACGAAGCCACCCACGGCGCCCAGCCCAAGCCCCGCTGCGAGGAGGGCGGCCTTCTGCCAATCGTGCTCGACTCCGACGCGCCGCACCGATCGCATGAGCCCCTCCTCGGAGGTAGTGCTCCATCCCGTACGCATCGTATCCGTGAGCGGACAAGTCCGACACCGGAGCAACGCGAACGGCACAGCAAAAAGCGGGCCACATCCCTCTCGGGATGCGACCCGCCCAGAAGTTGCGGCCCGTCACATGACGGGGAGAGGATCACTCCTCCTCGTCGGTCTCCTCGGTGAGCGACCGCTCGAGGACCTCGCCCTCACCCGGGGCCATCGAGCCGAGGATGCGCTCCAGGTCCTCTATCGAGGCGAACTCCACGACGATCTTTCCGCGCTTCTGCCCGAGGTCCACCTTCACCCGGGTCTCGAAGCGGTCGGAGAGCCGCAGGGCGAGATCGGTCAGCGCGGGGGACATCCGCTTGCCGGCCCGGGGGGACGGGGCCTTCCTCATCGGCTGGGACTCGGAGTTCATCACATGCACGATCTCCTCGACCGCGCGCACCGAGAGCCCCTCGGCCACGATCCGGCTGGCGAGCCGGTCCTGGTCCTCCACGTCCTCCAGGGCGAGCAGGGACCGTGCGTGCCCGGCGGAGAGCACACCGGCCGCCACACGGCGCTGTACGGGCGCGGAGAGCTTCAGCAGGCGCAGGGTGTTGGAGACCTGGGAGCGGGAGCGGCCGATGCGGTCGGCGAGCTGCTCGTGCGTGCAGGCGAAGTCCTTGAGGAGCTGGTCGTAGGCGGCCGCCTCCTCCAGCGGGTTCAGCTGGGCACGGTGCAGGTTCTCCAGCAGCGCGTCCAGGAGAAGCTTCTCGTCCTCGGTGGCCCGCACGATCGCCGGGATGGCTTCCAGGCCCGCCTCACGGCTGGCCCGCCAGCGACGCTCACCCATGATGAGCTCGTAGCGCTCCGGTCCGACCTGACGGACGACGACCGGCTGCAGGAGGCCGACCTCCTTGATGGAGGTGACCAGCTCGGCCAGCGCGTCCTCGTCGAAGACCTCACGCGGCTGACGCGGGTTGGGGATGATCGCGTCCAGCGGCAGCTCGGCGAAGTACGCCCCTGCCACCATCGGCGGCTCCTGGGCCGCGATGGCTTCCGGGGTTTCACGTGAAACCGGGATCGCAGCGGTGCCCTCACGGCCCTGCTGTTCCACCAGGGCCGCCACCTTGGCGACGGCGACCCCTCGTTCCGGCGCCAGGACCGGGGCGGCGTTCGCCGCCGTCGCCACCGCGGTCGCGGCCGCCGCGTCCGCACCGTTCGGTGCGGCGGGAATCAGCGCGCCGAGACCACGGCCGAGTCCTCTGCGTCGCTCACTCACTGGATCCCCTCCGACGTGTTCTGCTCATTGACTTCTTGGGTGCGTCCCAGCCCGCGCAGGGCCATCTCGCGTGCCGCCTCGAGGTACGACAGCGCTCCGCTCGAACCTGGATCGTAGGTCAGCACCGTCTGGCCGTAGCTGGGGGCCTCCGAGATGCGGACCGAGCGCGGGATGCTCGTGCTCAGCACCTCCTTGCCGAAGTGGGTGCGCACTTCTTCGGCGACCTGCGAGGCGAGCCGGGTCCGGCCGTCGTACATGGTCAACAGGATGGTGGAGACGTGGAGCTTCGGGTTGAGGTGGCCCCGGACCAGTTCCACGTTGCGGAGCAGCTGGCCCAGTCCTTCCAGGGCGTAGTACTCGCACTGGATGGGGATGAGGACCTCGGCACCGGCCACCATGGCGTTGACGGTCAGCAGACCGAGCGAGGGCGGGCAGTCGATGAGGATGTAGTCCAGCGGCTGCTCGTAGGACTCGATGGCCCGCTGCAGCCGGCTCTCCCGGGCCACCAGCGAGACCAGCTCGATCTCGGCCCCGGCCAGGTCGATGGTGGCGGGGGCACAGAACAGGCCCTCCACGTCCGGCACCGGCTGGACGACGTCGGAGAGCGGCTTGCTCTCGACCAGGACGTCGTAGATGGAGGGGACTTCGGAGTGGTGGTCGATCCCGAGGGCGGTGGATGCGTTGCCCTGGGGGTCGAGGTCGACGACCAGCACCCGGGCCCCGTGCAGGGCCAGGGAGGCGGCCATGTTGACCGTGGTGGTGGTCTTGCCGACCCCGCCCTTCTGGTTGGCGACCACGACCACTCGGGTCTGGGGTGGGCGGGGGAGTCCTTCACCGGCCCGCCCCAGTGCCTCCACGGCCAGTTGGGCTGCACGGCCGATGGGGGTGTCGTCCATCGGGGGCGGTGTTTCACGTGAAACATCATCCCCGAACGACTCGGTACGGGGACCGGGGACCGGATCGGCCATCGGTCCCGCGATGTTGGCGTCGGACCGCAAGGATTCACTCTCCTCGACTACAAGCTCGCAATGAACAGAGCCTGCCATGCTTTCGGGGTCACGAACCAGTGAGGGCCGTTCTCCTGTGGATGAATCCACCGGTTGGGTCGCTGAATGGGTCATCTCGACGGCTCGATGAGAGAGCGATTCGGCCGCGGCACGGGCGCGGCCGAGGATTCCTGGAAGCAGAGAGCGCCGTTTCACGTGAAACACGATGCGCAGCGCGGCGACCGTTTCCTACACGACACTCCGGATCATGTACGTATGGCCGTTTGTATGGAGCACACGACCCCGGCCGCGATCAGCGCTGGCGCCGTCGGCTCTCCCGGGCCGCCTTGGCCCTCCGGGTCGCCGCACGGACACCGCCGGGACTCTCCCCCGCGAGCACCCGCACCACGGTCGACAGCGGATCCACGATCCCCTCGCCGACCTGGACCACGGAGGTCTCCACGGCACCGAGACGGCTCAGCGCGGCACGCGCCGCCTTCAGCTCCTCCTCGGCCGTGTCGCCCTTGAGGACGGTCATCTCCCCGTGCGGACGGAGCAGGGGAAGTCCCCAGCCGGCGAGCCGGTCCAGGGGGGCCACGGCGCGCGCCGTCACCACGTCCACCGGAGGCACCTTGCCCACCATCTCCTCGGCCCGTCCACGCACCACCACGACGTTGGACAGCCCCAGCAGCCGCACGGCCTCCTCGAGGAAGGTGGTCCTGCGCAGCAGCGGCTCCAGCAGGGTGATGCTGAGGTCCGGCCGGGTCAGTGCCAGTGGAATGCCCGGCAGTCCCGCCCCCGAGCCCACGTCGCACACCGAGACGCCCTGGGGGATCACCTCGGCGAGCACCGCGCAGTTCAGCAGATGGCGTTCCCACAGCCGGGGCACCTCCCGCGGACCGATCAGCCCTCGACGCACCCCCGCGTCGGCCAGCAGTTCCGCGTACCGCACCGCGTCCGCGAAGCGCTCCCCGAACACCTCACGTGCCGCCTCCGGCGCCGGGGGAAGCTCCGCCGCTGCCTCCGTCACGAGAACCGTCCTTCCGTTGTTACGGGCCTTCTCCAGGCTGACAAGATTCGGCCCCGCCTGCGAACAGACGGGGCCGAGTGAGTACCGCTGAGACCGGGGGAGGTTCAGGAGGCCGGAAGGACGACCACCCGGCGCTCGGGCTCCTCGCCCTCGGACTCGCTGCGCAGCCCCGCGGCGGCCACGGCGTCGTGCACGACCTTGCGCTCGAAGGGCGTCATCGGCTTCAGCTTGACCGGCTGGCCGGAGCCCTTGACCTCCTCGGCCGCCTTCTCGCCCAGCTCGGTCAGCTCGGCCCGCTTCTGCGCCCGGAAACCGGCGATGTCCAGCATCAGCCGGCTGCGGTCGCCGGTCTCCCGGTGGACCGCGAGCCGGGTCAGCTCCTGGAGCGCCTCCAGCACCTCACCGTCCCGGCCGACGAGCTTGTTGAGGTCACGGCTCGACGGGTCGCCGACGATGGAGACCGAAGCGCGGTCCCCTTCGACGTCCATGTCGATGTCACCGTCGAGGTCGGCGATGTCCAGCAGCCCCTCGAGGTAGTCGGCCGCGATCTCGCCCTCCTGCTCGAGGCGGGTGAGCGCGTCGGTGGTGTTGCCGTCCGTCACGGCAGGACTCCTCTACTACTTCTTCTTCGACAGGTTCGGCTTGTCCGCGCCGCTGCTCGGCTTGGGCTTGGTGCCCGCGGTCGTTCCGCCGCCCGGCTTGGGCTTCGGCTTGGTGCCGCCGGCAGCAGCACCCGGCTGCGCGGGACCGCCCGTCTGGCGCTGGGACTTGGTCTGGCGCTTGGGCTGGCTGCGCTTCACCGGCGCCGCGTCCTGCGGCTCCTTGCCGGCGGCGGGCTCGTCCTTCAGCTTGCCCTTGGCCTTCAGGCGCTCCTGGCGCTGCTGGAAGGCGAGGCTGCCGGGGGTCGGGTTCCGGCGGATGACGAACATCTGCTGCCCCATGGTCCACACGTTGGTGGTCAGCCAGTAGATGAGGACACCGACGGGGAAGTTGATGCCGAAGACGGCGAACATGATCGGGAAGACGTACATCAGCATCTTCTGCTGCTGCATGAACGGCGTCTTCACCGTCATGTCGACGTTCTTCGTCATCAGCTGGCGCTGCGTGTAGAACTGCGAGGCCGACATCAGGATGATCATGACGACGGTGACCACGCGGACGTCGGTGACCGAGGCGCCCAGCGTGGCGAGCTTGTCAGCGCTGTCGGTGAACTTCGCGGCGAGCGGGGCGCCGAAGATGTGGGCCTTCTGGGCGCTGTTGACCAGGTCCTGGCTCATCACGCCGACCTGCTTGCCCTGCGCGATGTAGCTCAGCACGTGGTACAGCGAGAAGAAGAAGGGGGACTGCGCCAGGATCGGAAGGCACGAGGAGAGCGGGTTGGTGCCCGTCTCCTTGTACAGCTTCATCATCTCTTCGGACTGGCGCTGCTTGTCGTTCTTGTAGCGCTCCTGGATCGCCTTCATCTTGGGCTGGAGCGCCTGCATGTTCCGGGTCGACTTGATCTGCTTCACGAAGAGCGGGATCAGGCAGATCCGGATCAGGACCACCAGAGAGACGATCGACAGACCCCAGGCCAGGCCGCCGTCCTTGTCAAAGACAAGGCCGTACAGCGAGTGGAACTGGACAATGATCCACGAAACGGCGGCGTAGAGGGGGTTCAAGATCCCCACGGTCAGGCTCCTTGGGCATGAGGCGTCTCGACGGGCTCGGGAGTAACGGACCCGCCTGGTGCGTCACCCCGGAGGGCTTCGCGCAGGCGAGCGTGCCACGGCGGTCGCTTGCGCGGGGGGACATGGTCCACACCGCCGAGCGACCACGGGTTGCAACGCAGGATCCGCCACGCGGTCAGGGCAGTGCCCTTGATCGCGCCGTGCCGATCGATCGCCGTATACCCGTAGTGGGAGCACGAGGGGTAGTACTTGCAGACCGGACCGAGCAACGGGCTGATGGTCCACTGGTAAATCTTGATCAAGGCCAGCAACGGGTACTTCATAGCGCCACCCCCAGGAGCCTCCCGAGGGCGGCATCCAGGTCTCGGGCCAGCTGTGAATGGTCTGCGTCACCCGCACCGGGCAGCGCTCGTACGACTACCAGGCTACCGGGGGGCAGCACGGACAGACGTTCGCGGACGAGGTGACGAAGCCGACGCTTGACCAGGTTCCGGGTCACGGCGTCACCGACGGCCTTGCTCACGACGAAACCCGCACGCGCCGGGGAAGCACTCCCCCCCGCCGCGTGCGGGTCCCTTGTGTCACTGTCGGTGCGCAGGTGGACGACCAGGAGCGGCCGTCCGGCCCGGCGTCCTCGACGTACCGCCGTCGCGAAGTCCTGGCGCCGCCTCAGCCGATTACCGGTGGGCAGCACGACTCACACCTCGCGCTTCGGTGCGATCAGGCGGACAGACGGGCGCGGCCCTTGCTGCGGCGGGTCGCGAGGATGGCGCGGCCGGCACGCGTACGCATACGCAGCCGGAAGCCGTGGGTCTTGGCGCGACGACGGTTGTTCGGCTGGAAGGTGCGCTTGCTCACTCGGGGGCTCCAGGATGAATCGGGTGGTGGCGGGGCGTCGCCTGGCTGTCACCGTGCGCCCACGAGAAGCTCGCGGAACATTCAGGTGTGCACCGCTTGACGATCACCTTGGTGATCCTCGCCCATCGGTAGGCAGGCGGCAGCAGCCATCGACAACTCGACCTGGTTACGGTACGCGGGGCCGCGGCATCAGGTCAAACCCGCCGGGGCGCGGGCCGTCGGCACCGCCATCCGGACGTGGTTTTGCACACCCTGTGGACAACGACTTGAACCAGGTAGCCCGCGCTGACTACCGTGGCCGAACCCCGAAACATTCCCGTCCGTCCCAAGAACCACACCTTCGTGGGACCCATCGGCACCAACCAGCGACCGACGAGAGAGCGTGCACTGTGGCTGACGTAACTGCCGATCTTGCCTCAGTGTGGCCCAGGGTCCTGCAGAAATTGCTCGCCGAAAGCGACGACCTCAAGCCGAAGGACGCGGAGTGGCTGCAGCGGACGCAGCCGCTGGCGCTCGTCGCGGGCACGGCGGTGCTGTCCGCCCCCAACGAGTTCGCCAAGAGCGTGCTGGAGGGACGGCTCCTCCCGCTGATCACCGATGTCCTCAGCCGTGAGTTCGGGCACCCCGTGGGCATCGCCATCGCCGTGGCCTCGGGCGGCGAACCGGAGGCGGCCCCCGCGCCGCCGGCCCCGGTCGCCCCCGAACCACAGTCCCAGGGCCAGCAGCAGCCCCCCGTGTACGGGGCGGAGCCCGCCCGGTACGGCGAGCAGCCGCACGGCTACGGCGAGGTCCCGCGGATGCGCCCGGCCTACCCCGACCACGCGGTCGGGTCCACCGGCGGTGCCGGCGGCTGGCCGCCCCACGAGCCCGAGGACCGCTGGCAGCAGCAGCACTTCGGCGACTACCAGGAGCGCGAGCCGTACCGGCCGCCCGCCTCCCGCTACGAGATCCCCCCGCCCCACCAGCCTCAGGGGCGTCCGGAGCCGGTGCCGCCGCAGCGGCCGGCCATGCCCACCATGCCGACGCCGCGCACCGGTGGCGGCAGTGGTGCCGGTTCCGCCACGGGCGCCGGGACGGGGGCGAGCGGTTCGGGTGGTTCCGTGGGCCCGGCCGAGCCCACGGCGCGGCTGAACCCCAAGTACCTCTTCGACACCTTCGTCATCGGCGCCTCCAACCGCTTCGCGCACGCCGCGGCGGTCGCCGTCGCGGAGGCACCGGCCAAGGCGTACAACCCGCTGTTCATCTACGGGGAGTCCGGCCTCGGCAAGACGCACCTGCTGCACGCGATCGGGCACTACGCCCGCAGCCTCTACCCGGGGACACGGGTGCGCTACGTGAGCTCCGAGGAGTTCACCAACGAGTTCATCAACTCCATCCGCGACGGCAAGGCGGACGCGTTCCGCAAGCGCTACCGCGACATGGACATCCTGCTCGTCGACGACATCCAGTTCCTGGCGAGCAAGGAGTCGACGCAGGAGGAGTTCTTCCACACCTTCAACACCCTGCACAACGCCAACAAGCAGATCGTGCTCTCCTCGGACCGGCCGCCCAAGCAGCTGGTGACCCTGGAGGACCGGCTGCGCAACCGCTTCGAGTGGGGCCTGATCACCGACGTCCAGCCGCCCGAGCTGGAGACCCGGATCGCGATCCTCCGCAAGAAGGCCGTGCAGGAGCAGCTCAACGCCCCGCCGGAGGTGCTGGAGTTCATCGCCTCCCGGATCTCGCGGAACATCCGCGAGCTGGAGGGCGCGCTGATCCGCGTGACGGCCTTCGCCAGCCTCAACCGGCAGCCGGTGGACCTCCAGCTCACCGAGATCGTGCTGAAGGACCTGATCCCGGGCGGGGAGGACTCCGTCCCCGAGATCAGCGGGCAGGCGATCATGGCGGAGACCGCCTCGTACTTCGGTCTGGACGTGGAGGACCTCTCGGGCTCCTCCCGCAGCCGGGTGCTCGTCACGGCCCGGCAGATCGCCATGTACCTGTGCCGTGAGCTCACGGACCTGTCGCTGCCCAAGATCGGCGCCCTGTTCGGCGGCCGCGACCACACGACCGTCATGCACGCGGACCGCAAGATCCGCTCCCTGATGGCCGAGCGGCGGTCGATCTACAACCAGGTCACCGAGCTCACCAACCGCATCAAGAGCTGAGCGCAGCGCCCTCGGCGTCCACCGAGACCTCCACAGCGCCCCGGGCCAACTCCCGGGGCGCTTCTCGTTGTTCGATTGCGCCGGCCGTGTCTTGGGGACAGGAACGTCTCTCCACAGGCGGGGGCGGTTTTCCCCCGTCCACAGCCTGGGGATGCCCGGGTTGTCCCGAACGTGTCCACAGGCACGGCCGCGGGATACTCATTCGGGCTGCTGGAGGCCGTGTGGATTTGTGGGCAACCCTGATCCACAGACTGTGGACGCTCCGGCCGCCCACAAGGCCGCCCTCCCGGTTGTCCACCGGCCGCCCACAGGCAGGGGCTCGTTGTCCCCAGTCAGGGGCCACTTCTCCACAGTCCTGTCCACTGTTCGGCAACGGAACACACCCGCTCACCGATCGGAGTGAACCGCATCACACCAACGTGGTGGGTTGGGCTGGGGAGAACCTGGGTATTCCTGGGGACAGCGCTGGGGAGAACCGGAGCCTCCCTGTGAATCGCGTGTGCACAACTTCCGGGCGTCCACAGATCGGCCGGGTTGTCCACGGGCTCCACCCACAGGCGCGGTGGATAAAAAACAGGGCCTGACCTGCACCGGGACCACTTATCCACGGTATCCACACCCCCTATTACTACGACCAGGGATAGTTACCGGGGAACCTGCTTCGAAGTGGGGCCTGTGCACAACCGAGCCGCGGGCCGTCCGCCTCCCCGCCCTCCGGCTTGACCGCAACCCGCACCGCATGTCCGTGGCGGCTGTCAGACTGTTCTCCGGCAAGAGGGCCAGCAGGGCCAAGAGACAGTCGGCCACAGACAGCCAGCAACAGCAGGAGGCGGTTCCGGTGAAGATCCGGGTGGAGCGCGATGTACTCGCGGAGGCAGTGGCCTGGGCGGCCCGCAGTCTCCCGGCCCGTCCCCCGGTGCCGGTCCTGGCGGGCCTGCTGCTGAAGGCCGAGGAAGGCCAGCTGAGCCTGTCCGGCTTCGACTACGAGGTCTCGGCCCGCGTCTCCGTGGAGGCGGACGTCGAGGAGGACGGCACCGTCCTGGTCTCCGGCCGGCTGCTCGCCGACATCTCGCGGGCGCTCCCCAACAGGCCTGTGGAGATCGCCACCGACGGCGTGCGTGTGAGCGTCGTCTGCGGCAGCTCGCGATTCACACTCCACACCCTGCCTGTGGAGGAGTACCCGGCGCTGCCCGCGATGCCGACCGCCTCCGGCACCGTCCCCGGCGAGGTCTTCGCCGCGGCCGCCGCCCAGGTCGCGATCGCCGCCGGCCGTGACGACACCCTGCCGGTGCTCACCGGTGTGCGGATCGAGATCGAGGGCGACACGGTCACCCTGGCCGCCACCGACCGCTACCGCTTCGCGGTCCGCGAGTTCCTGTGGAAGCCGGAGACCTCGGACATCTCCGCGGTCGCCCTGGTGCCCGCCAAGACGCTGCTGGACACCGCCAAGTCCCTCACCAACGGCGACTCGGTCGCCATCGCCCTGGCCGGCTCCGGCGCGGGCGAGGGTCTGATCGGCTTCGAGGGCGCGGGCCGCCGCACCACCACCCGCCTGCTCGAGGGCGACCTGCCGAAGTACCGGACGCTCTTCCCGACCGAGTTCAACTCCGTCGCGGTGATCGAGACCGCTCCGTTCGTCGAGGCCGTCAAGCGCGTGGCCCTGGTGGCCGAGCGCAACACTCCGGTCCGGCTGAGCTTCGAGCAGGGCGTGCTGACCCTGGAGGCGGGTTCCAGCGACGACGCACAGGCTGTGGAGCGTGTGGACGCCAAGCTGGAGGGCGACGACATCTCGATCGCCTTCAACCCGACCTTCCTGCTGGACGGCCTGAGCGCGATCGATTCGCCGGTGGCGCAGCTGTCGTTCACCACGTCGACCAAGCCCGCGCTGCTCAGCGGCCGTCCGGCGGTCGACGCCGAGGCCGACGACGCGTACAAGTACCTGATCATGCCGGTCCGGCTGTCCGGCTGACGCGAGGCCTGTCCGGTCGCGTCGCCCTGCAGGTACCGACGTAGGCTCGACGTAGGTCAGGCAGGCTTCGAACGAAGGATCAACGATGGAGCTCGGTCTCATCGGTCTCGGCAAGATGGGCGGGAACATGCGCACGCGCATCCGCCAGGCCGGTCACACTGTCGTCGGCTACGACCGCAACCCGGATCTCGCCGATGTCCACAGCCTGCAGGAACTTGTGGACAAGCTCGCGGCCCCGCGGGTGGTGTGGGTGATGGTGCCGGCCGGCGCCGCGACCCAGGCGACGATCGACGAGCTCGGTGACCTGCTCTCCCCCGGTGACGTGGTCGTCGACGGCGGCAACTCCCGCTGGACGGACGACGAGAAGCACGGCGAGGAGCTGGCCGCCAAGGGCATCGGCTTCGTCGACTGCGGTGTCTCCGGCGGCGTCTGGGGCCTGGAGAACGGCTACGCGCTGATGTACGGCGGCGAGCCCGAGCACGTCGAGAGGGTGCAGCCGGTATTCAACGCCCTCAAGCCGGTGGGGAACTTCGGTTCCGTCCACGCCGGCAAGGTCGGCGCCGGCCACTTCGCCAAGATGGTTCACAACGGCATCGAGTACGCCATGATGCAGGCCTACGCCGAGGGCTGGGAGCTGCTGGAGAAGGTCCACTCGGTCACCGACGTGCGCGAGGTGTTCCGCTCCTGGCAGGAGGGCACCGTCATCCGCTCCTGGCTGCTGGACCTGGCCGTCAACGCCCTCGACGAGGACGAGCACCTCGACAAGCTCAAGGGGTACGCCGAGGACTCCGGCGAGGGCCGCTGGACCGTCGAGGCGGCCATCGACAACGCCGTGCCGCTGCCCGCGATCACCGCGTCGCTCTTCGCCCGCTTCGCGTCCCGCCAGGACGACTCCCCGCAGATGAAGATGATCGCCGCGCTGCGCAACCAGTTCGGCGGCCACGCCGTCGAGAAGCACTAGTCACACCCACGGGAAGGAGGCGGCGCGCAGCCATGCACGTCGCGCATCTGTCGCTCGCCGACTTCCGTTCCTACGCCCGGGTCGAGGTCCCGCTCGACCCGGGCGTCACCGCCTTCGTCGGCCCCAACGGCCAGGGCAAGACCAACCTGGTCGAGGCGGTCGGTTACCTGGCGACCCTCGGCAGCCACCGGGTCGCGAGCGACGCCCCGCTGGTGCGGATGGGCGCGGACCGGGCGATCGTGCGGGCGTCCGTGGTGCAGGGCGAGCGGCAACAGCTGATCGAGCTGGAGATCAATCCGGGCCGCTCCAACCGGGCCCGGCTCAACCGCTCCTCCCAGGTCCGCCCGCGCGACCTGCTGGGGATAGTCAGGACGGTGCTCTTCGCCCCCGAGGACCTGGCCCTGGTCAAGGGCGACCCCGGGGAGCGCCGGCGCTTCCTCGACGAGCTGCTCACCGCCCGGGCGCCCCGGCTGGCGGGCGTCCGCAGCGACTACGAGCGGGTCCTCAAGCAGCGCAACACCCTGCTGAAGTCGGCCGCCATGGCCCGCCGCCACGGCGGCCGCGGGGCCGACCTGTCCACGCTCGACATCTGGGACCAGCACCTGGCCAGGGCCGGCGCCGAGCTGTTGGCCCAGCGACTGGACCTCACCCAGGCCCTGCAGCCGCTGGCGGACAAGGCGTACGAGCAGCTGGCACCGGGCGGTGGCCCCGTCGTCCTGGAGTACCGCAGTTCGATCGGCGAACGGATCGCCGGGGCGTCGGGCCGCGAGCAGCTGTACGGACTGCTGCTGGAGGCCCTGGGCGAGGCCCGAAAGCAGGAGATCGAGCGCGGGGTGACCCTGGTCGGTCCGCACCGGGACGACCTCTCCCTCAAGCTGGGACAGCTCCCCGCCAAGGGGTACGCGAGCCACGGCGAGTCCTGGTCGTACGCGCTGGCGCTGCGCCTGGCCTCGTACGACCTGCTGCGCGCCGACGGCGGCGAACCGGTGCTGGTGCTCGACGACGTCTTCGCCGAGCTCGACGCCCGGCGCCGCACACGGCTGGCGGAGCTGGTGGCCCCCGGTGAGCAGGTGCTGGTGACGGCGGCGGTGGACGACGACGTGCCGGACGTGCTGGTCGGCGCCCGGTACGCGGTGGAGGACGGCGGCGTGGAGCGGGCATGACGGACCAGCAGCCACCTCAGCAGCCGGGGCAGGAGCCGGGCGCCCAGGACAAGCCGGTGTCCGGCGTCGACCTGGCCAGGGTCGCGCTGCGCGCCGCCAAGGAGCAGGCCCGCGCGAGGGGCGCGGCCGCCCAGCAGAAGAAGCAGGCCCGGCGCGGAGGCCTGCGCAGTGGTGCGCGGGCGGACGGGCGGGACCCGCTGCCCCTGGGCGCCGCGATCAGCCGGCTGATCACCGAGCGCGGCTGGGAGGCCCCCGCGGCGGTGGGCGGCGTGATGGGCCGCTGGCCGGAACTGGTGGGCGACGACGTGGCCCTGCACTGCCAGCCGCAGCGGTACGACGAGGAGGAACGGGTCCTCACGGTGCAGTGCGACTCCACGGCCTGGGCGACCCAGCTGCGGCTGCTCGCCCCGACGCTCGTGGCCAGGCTGAACGCCGATCTCGGGCACGGCACCGTGAAGTTGATCAAGGTCCTGGGGCCGGGAGGACCGGTGCGTTCGTACGGCCGTCTGCGTGCTCCCGGGAGCCGTGGGCCGGGCGATACGTACGGATAGGCCGGGAACCTGCTGTGCGTAATCGGGTCGAAGCCCTGTGCGCCCGCGTGAGCCGTTTTGGGACCCGGTCCGCGTGTGGGGAGTCGGCTGGAGGTACTTCCGTCGGGTACACGGGAACTCAGGTACCGCCAAAGCCCCATCTATGTCGGCGCTACCGGTAGACTGGTAGCAGTACCGCCCGCCCCTGGCCTCCGGCACCGGGGGACCCCAGCGGGACCAGTCGAACGATGTCGAGTGATGCAGCCGGTTCCGCGCCGCGGGACCCCGCTCATGCTGTGCCAGAAAGGGCGCTTCGTGGCCGATTCCGGCAACCCCAACGAGATCAATACGTCCGCAGCTGACGGCTCCGCCGCGCCCGCCACCGGCGGGGCGTACGACGCCAGCGCGATCACCGTCCTTGAGGGCCTGGACGCGGTTCGCAAGCGCCCGGGCATGTACATCGGCTCGACGGGCGAGCGCGGCCTGCACCACCTGGTGTACGAGGTCGTCGACAACTCCGTCGACGAGGCACTGGCCGGTCACGCGGACACCATCAACGTCACGATCCTCCCCGACGGCGGCGTGCGCGTGGTCGACAACGGCCGCGGCATCCCTGTGGACATCGTCCCGTCCGAGGGAAAGCCCGCCGTCGAGGTCGTGCTCACGGTGCTGCACGCGGGCGGCAAGTTCGGCGGCGGCGGCTACGCCGTCTCCGGCGGTCTGCACGGCGTCGGCGTCTCGGTCGTGAACGCGCTGTCGAACAAGGTCGCTGTCGAGGTCAAGCGTGAGGGCTTCCGCTGGACCCAGGACTACAAGCTCGGTGTGCCCACCGCCCCGCTGCAGAAGAACGAGCCGGTCGCGGAGACCGGCACCACCGTGACCTTCTGGGCCGACGGTGACATCTTCGAGACCACCGAGTACTCGTTCGAGACGCTGTCGCGGCGCTTCCAGGAGATGGCCTTCCTCAACAAGGGCCTGACCATCTCGCTGACCGACGAGCGTCCCGAGCACGCGGACGTGGAGAACGAGGGCCAGCCGCGTTCGGTCGCGTACCACTACGAGGGCGGCATCGTCGACTTCGTGAAGTACCTGAACTCGCGCAAGGGCGAGCCGGTCCACCCGTCGGTGATCGACATCGACGCGGAGGACAAGGAGCGGATGCTCTCCGTCGAGGTCGCGATGCAGTGGAACACCCAGTACAGCGAGGGTGTCTACAGCTTCGCCAACACCATCCACACCCACGAGGGCGGCACCCACGAGGAGGGCTTCCGCGCCGCGCTGACCACGCTGGTCAACAAGTACGCGCGCGAGAAGAAGCTGCTCCGCGAGAAGGACGACAACCTCACCGGTGAGGACATCCGCGAGGGTCTGACCGCGATCATCTCGGTCAAGCTGGGCGAGCCGCAGTTCGAGGGCCAGACGAAGACCAAGCTCGGCAACACCGAGGCGAAGACCTTCGTCCAGAAGGTCGTGCACGAGCACCTGACGGACTGGCTGGACCGCAACCCCAACGAGGCCTCGGACATCATCCGCAAGTCCATCCAGGCGGCCACCGCCCGCGTGGCGGCCCGCAAGGCGCGCGACCTGACGCGTCGCAAGGGCCTGCTGGAGACGGCGTCGCTGCCGGGCAAGCTGAGCGACTGCCAGTCCAACGACCCCGCCAAGTGCGAGATCTTCATCGTCGAGGGTGACTCCGCCGGCGGCTCCGCCAAGTCCGGCCGCAACCCGCAGTACCAGGCGATCCTCCCGATCCGCGGCAAGATCCTGAACGTGGAGAAGGCGCGGATCGACAAGATCCTGCAGAACACCGAGATCCAGGCGCTGATCTCGGCCTTCGGCACCGGTGTGCACGAGGACTTCGACATCTCGAAGCTGCGTTATCACAAGATCATCCTGATGGCGGACGCCGACGTGGACGGCCAGCACATCAACACCCTGCTGCTGACCTTCCTCTTCCGCTTCATGCGGCCGCTGGTCGAGGCGGGCCACGTGTACCTCTCCCGTCCCCCGCTCTACAAGATCAAGTGGGGCCGGGACGACTTCGAGTACGCGTACTCCGACCCCGAGCGCGACGCCCTGATCGAGCTGGGCCGCCAGAACGGCAAGCGCGTGCGCGAGGACTCGATCCAGCGCTTCAAGGGCCTCGGCGAGATGAACGCCGAGGAACTGCGGGTCACCACGATGGACGTCGACCACCGTGTGCTCGGCCAGGTCACCCTGGACGACGCGGCCCTCGCCGACGACCTGTTCTCGGTGCTGATGGGCGAGGACGTCGAGGCCCGGCGCTCCTTCATCCAGCGCAACGCCAAGGATGTCCGCTTCCTCGACATCTGAGTCGGCCCCCATCAGCCGCCGCCCGAAAGGACTTTGACCAGCAATGGCCGACGAGAACACCCCTGTCACGCCCGGCACCCCGCAGGACGCCGAGGCGGACACCACGACGCGGATCGAGGCCGTGGGCCTCGAGACGGAGATGCAGCGCAGTTACCTCGACTACGCGATGTCCGTCATCGTGTCCCGCGCGCTGCCCGACGTCCGGGACGGCCTCAAGCCCGTCCACCGGCGCGTGCTGTACGCGATGTACGACGGCGGCTACCGCCCGGAGCGCGGCTTCTACAAGTGCGCCCGTGTCGTCGGCGACGTCATGGGTACCTACCACCCGCACGGCGACTCCTCGATCTACGACGCGCTGGTGCGCCTGGCCCAGCCGTGGTCGATGCGCATGCCGCTGGTCGACAGCAACGGCAACTTCGGTTCCCCGGGCAACGACCCGGCCGCCGCCATGCGGTACACCGAGTGCAAGATGGCGCCGCTGTCCATGGAGATGGTCCGGGACATCGACGAGGACACCGTCGATTTCCAGGACAACTACGACGGCCGCAACCAGGAGCCGACGGTCCTGCCGTCGCGCTTCCCCAACCTGCTGATCAACGGCTCCGCGGGCATCGCGGTCGGCATGGCGACCAACATCCCGCCGCACAACCTGCGCGAGGTCGCCGAGGGCGCCCAGTGGTACCTGGCCAACCCGGAGGCGTCCAACGAGGAGCTGCTCGAGGCCCTCATCGAACGCATCAAGGGCCCCGACTTCCCGACCGGCGCCCTGGTGGTGGGCCGCAAGGGCATCGAGGAGGCGTACCGCACGGGCCGCGGCTCCATCACGATGCGCGCGGTCGTCGAGGTCGAGGAGATCCAGGGCCGGCAGTGCCTGGTCGTCACCGAGCTGCCGTACCAGGTCAACCCGGACAACCTGGCGCAGAAGATCGCCGACCTGGTGAAGGACGGCCGGGTCGGCGGCATCGCCGACGTCCGCGACGAGACCTCCTCGCGCACCGGACAGCGCCTGGTGATCGTGCTCAAGCGCGATGCCGTCGCCAAGGTGGTGCTGAACAACCTCTACAAGCACACCGACCTGCAGACGAACTTCGGCGCCAACATGCTGGCGCTGGTGGACGGCGTGCCGCGCACGCTCTCGCTGGACCAGTTCATCAAGCAGTGGGTGACCCACCAGATCGAGGTCATCGTCCGCCGGACGCGGTTCCGGCTGCGCAAGGCCGAGGAGCGCGCCCACATCCTGCGCGGTCTGCTGAAGGCCTTGGACGCGATCGACGAGGTCATCGCACTGATCCGGCGCAGCGCGACCGTGGACGTGGCGCGTGAAGGCCTGATGGGCCTGCTGGAGATCGACGAGATCCAGGCCAACGCGATCCTGGAGATGCAGCTGCGCCGCCTGGCGGCCCTGGAGCGGCAGAAGATCGTCCAGGAGCACGACGAGCTCCAGGCGAAGATCAACGAGTACAACCGCATCCTGGCCTCGCCCGAGCTGCAGCGCGGCATCATCAGCACGGAGCTGACGGCGATCGTCGAGAAGTTCGGCGACGACCGGCGCTCGGCCCTGGTCCCCTTCGACGGTGACATGTCCATCGAGGACCTGATCGCAGAGGAGGACATCGTCGTCACGATCACCCGTGGCGGCTACGTCAAGCGCACCAAGACGGACGACTACCGCTCGCAGAAGCGCGGTGGCAAGGGCGTGCGCGGCACGAAGCTGCGGGAAGACGACATCGTCGACCACTTCTTCGTCACCACCACCCACCACTGGCTGCTGTTCTTCACCAACAAGGGCCGGGTCTACCGCGCCAAGGCGTACGAGCTGCCGGACGCCGGGCGCGACGCCCGCGGGCAGCACGTGGCGAACCTGCTGGCCTTCCAGCCCGACGAGCAGATCGCCCAGGTGCTGGCCATCCGCGACTACAACGCGGCGCCCTACCTGGTGCTCGCCACCCGGTCGGGCCTGGTGAAGAAGACCTCGCTGAAGGACTACGACTCCCCCCGCTCGGGCGGTGTCATCGCGATCAACCTGCGGGAGACCGAGGACGGCAGCGAGGACCTGCTGATCGGCGCCGAGCTGGTCGGCCCGGACGACGACCTGCTGCTGGTCAGCCGCAAGGCGCAGTCCATCCGGTTCACCGCGACGGACGAGTCGCTGCGGCCGATGGGCCGTGCGACCTCGGGCGTGAAGGGCATGAGCTTCCGCGAAGGGGACGAACTGCTCTCGATGAATGTCGTGCGACCGGGTACGTTCGTCTTCACCGCCACCGATGGCGGGTACGCCAAGCGCACCAGTGTGGACGAGTACCGGGTCCAGGGGCGCGGCGGACTCGGCATCAAGGCGGCCAAGATCGTCGAGGACCGGGGTTCCCTGGTCGGGGCGCTGGTGGTGGAGGAGACCGACGAGATCCTCGCCATCACCCTCGGCGGCGGTGTGATCCGCACCCGTGTCAACGAGATCAGGGAAACCGGGCGTGACACCATGGGCGTCCAACTGATCAACCTCGGTAAAAAGGATGCAGTCGTGGGCGTCGCCCGCAATGCCGAGGCGGGGGCGGAGGCCGAAGAGGTCGTCGCCGCCGAAGAGGCCGAGGGCGAGCAGCCCCTGGCCGCCGAGTCGGAGGAGTAGAAAGCCGTGAGTGGAGCCGAGGGCGCCGCGGGTGGGACGGGCGCGGACGGAGGGCAGCCGATGCCGGCAGCCGTTCCGGACGCGATCGGCGGTGCCCCTGGCCCACGTACGGACAACGGCCCGCACCAGGGGGGAATCACCGTGACCGACACCCGTCCAGCGCAGCACCAGCACGCTGTGCACCAGCAGACCTACGGCGGTGGCCCCGCCGGCCCGGTCGCCGAGCAGCCGCAGCAGGCGCCGCAGCTGACCCAGGACCCGCACCAGCCGCCCCAGGCGTACGCGCCCCCGGCCGGGCCCCCCGCGACCGCGGGCGTCCGCCAGCCGCGTCCTGCGGCCCGTACGGTCCCGCGCACGCGCAAGGCGCGGCTGCGGGTGGCGAAGGCCGACCCGTGGTCGGTGATGAAGGTCAGCTTCCTGCTCTCCATCGCGCTGGGCATCTGCACGGTCATCGCGGTCGCGGTGCTGTGGATGGTGATGGACGCCATCGGCGTCTTCACCACGGTCGGCGGCACGCTCAGCGAGGCGACGTCCTCCGGCTCGGACGGCGGGTTCGACCTGGTGTCGTTCCTGTCGCTGTCGCGCGTGCTGACCTTCACGGCGGTCATCGCGGTCATCGACGTCGTGCTGGCCACGGCGCTGGCGACGCTCGGCGCCTTCATCTACAACATGTCGGCCGGCATGGTGGGCGGGATCGAGCTGACTCTGGCGGAGGACGAGTAACCGATTTTGGGCCACGGCCCCGGGTGCGCTAATCTTTCAACGCAGCGCGGGGCTATAGCTCAGACGGTTAGAGCGCTTCCCTGATAAGGAAGAGGCCACAGGTTCAAGTCCTGTTAGCCCCACCGCGTGAACGGCCCGTACGGATCATCCGTACGGGCCGTTTCCTTGTCCGCGTCCGCGCAGTTGGTTCCGGTGGCAGGTCACCGTTCGATATCGACCGGTGTGTATAGTCGGGCCCGTCGGAAGACCCTCAACGCAAGAAGGACGAGGTCGCGCGGTGAAGAAGTTTCTCCTGGTCGCACTGGCCGCCATCGGCGGTCTCCTCGTGTACCGCCAGATCCAGGCGGACCGCGCCGAGCAGGACCTGTGGACGGAGGCCACGGACTCCGTTCCGGCGGGTTCCGGCGCGAGCGTCTGAGACGGCACAGCCCGGACGAAGGATTCCCGAGGCCCCGATCACGATGTGGTCGGGGCCTCGTCATGTCCGCCCGTGGTCGCCCGGGCGTTGTTGCCCGACCGTGATGCGATCCGCTTGTATTTGCTGTCGCAAATCAATAGCTTCGCTGAGGCCGACGATGTGCGAGGGGGAACAGCACATGCGACGAGGGAAGGCGCTGCCGTGCGGGCCCGTGGCGCCGCTGTGGGCGGCCGCGTGCGGGCTGCTGGTGCTGGCCGCCCTGCTGGGCCCGGCCGGGGCGGCCCGGGCCCGGGCCCAGGCCGTGAACGACGGCGACGGGCTGGTCATGGTGCTGGACTCCTCCGGCTCCATGGCGGGCGCCCGCATGACGGCGGCCAGGAAGGCCGTCGGCGCCGTCGTGGACGCCCTGCCGGACGGCTACCCGACGGGACTGCGGGTCTACGGCGCGGGCAAGGAGCACGGCTGCGACGACACCCGTCTGCTGGAGCCCGTACGGCCGCTGGACCGGGACGCCCTGAAGCAGGCCGTGGCCGGGGTGCGGCCCCAAGGGGACACCCCCATCGGGCTGTCGGTGCAGAAGGCGGCCGCCGACCTGCCCGAGGGCGGGCGGCGCACGATCGTGCTGGTCTCCGACGGCGAGGACACCTGCGGGGCGCCCGAGCCCTGCGAGGTGGCGGCACGGCTGGCCGGGCAGGGCGTGGACCTGCGGATCGACACCATCGGCTTCCAGGTGCGCGGCGGCGCCCGCGAGCAGCTGGAGTGCATCGCCGAGGCCGGTCACGGCAGCTACCGGGACGCCCCCGACGCCGCCTCGCTCGTACGGCAGCTGACGCGGGCTTCCCGGCTGAGCGCGGACGCGTACCGCCTCCAGGGCCGGCGGGTGGACGGCGGGACGAGCGCCACCGGTGCGCCCGGGCTGTCCCCCGGCCAGTACGTCGACGACATCGGGCCCGGCGAGACCCGCTGGTACGCGATGACGCTGGACGCGGCCTCCACGGCCGACCTGGCGGTCACCGCGGTGCCGCGGCCGGGGGTGAAGGCCGCGTACGGGGACGGCGTCGAGCTGCGGCTGGCGGGCACCGGCAGGTACGCCCTCACCTGCGGCTCGGACACCGCGCACTTCGGGCAGGACGAGGGCGCGATGGTGATCGGCGGCGCCGTCAGCCGGATTCCCGGCGACGGCCGGGACGGCGCCTGCGACAGGGCGGGGCGCTACGTGCTCTCCGTGCACCGCACCAGCGCCCCCGGCTCCGACCGCGCCCGCTGGCCCCTGGAGCTGCGGTACGGCTCCGAGCGGCCGTTCCCGGCGGGTGCCACCCCGGCACCGGCCGCGACCCGTTACGGGGACCCGCCGGCGGCTCTGACGGGCGCGCCGCGCGACGTCGAGGGCGGCACGGGGTTCAACGACGCGCGCCGGCTCGGCAGGGGCATCTGGCGGGACACGCTGCTGCCCGGTCAGACGCGCTTCTACAAGGTGCGGGTCGGCTGGGGACAGCGACTGACGTACACCGCCGACTTCGCCAACGAACCGCTCCAGAAGGGTGGTTCCACGGCCTCGTCCTTCGTGGCGACGGCCGCGTACGGGCCGGGACGGCAGCCGCTGGGCGACGCCTCCGGGGCCTCGCAACGCCGCGGCTACTACGGGCGCCCGCTGTCGGTGGGGCTCGGCACGGTACCCGTGACCTGGACCAACCGCTGGGTCGCCGGCGGGGGCGCCCGGGGCGCCCGCACGGCGGGCGAGCACTACGTCGCGGTCTCGCTCGGGCCGGGCGCGGCAGGGCTGGCGCGGAACGCGGCGGTGGGGGTCGTCCTGCGGGTGGACGTGACCGGGACGGAACTGGCCGGACCGGAGTACGACGCGCCCGCGCGCGGCGGCGGTTCGGCCGCCGGCCGGGACGGCGGGGAATGGGCGGCGGCCGGGGACACCACAGCGGCCGCAGCCCCCGCGGACGGCGGGGGCTCCATGACGACGCGCGACGCGATGGCGGCGGCCGCGGGAGGCGCGGTGGCGCTCGTCGGGGTCGGGACGGTGGCCCTGCTGGGCCGCAGGCGGAGGGACGGGGCATGATCCGCAGGGCACTCACATCGGTGGCGGCGGCTCTCGCGCTGCTGGCGGGACCGGCGGGAGCGGCGTACGCCGACCCGGCCGTCCCCTCCTGGCAGCCGCAGGGCGAGGAGGTACGGGGGCGGGCCAGCACCGCGGACGCCCCGCAGCTCAAACCCGGGGTCCTGTACCGGGACAGCCTGGCGGCGGACGAGGGCGGCAAGAACTACGCCCTCGACCTGGACGCGGTGCGCTCGGCCTACCTCGCGGTCTTCGCGCTGCCCCGCCCGGGCACCGAGGTGGCGTACGGGGACGGCATCGAGCTGACGCTGACGAGCACCGACGGCACCCGCTGTGACAGCGACCGCCGGACGTTCTCCGCCGACGGCGCGGCACGGCCCATCGGCACCTGGGTCGAGCGGACCATCGGCGAGGACGGGCCCTGCCGGCAGGCGCACGCGTACGTCCTGGAGGTGACCCGCACCTCGCAGGGCACCTCGGACGCCGCGCCCTGGCCGCTGCAGATCCGGTTCACCAACGAGCCGGGGCTCACCGGCGGCGCCACGCCCGGCCCCGCCCTCAGCCCGGGCACGCAGACGCCGGTGCCCGCGAGCGGCACCGCCCGCGGGGCCACCGGCGGCGCGGACTTCGCCCATGCCGGGGCCCTCGGCAGGGGGGTCTGGAAGGACGAGGTGCTGCCCGGGCAGACGCGCTTCTACCGGGTACCGGTCGGCTGGGGACAACAGGCCTGGGCCGCGGCGGACTTCGCCAACGCGGACGTGACGAAGCCGGGCGGCTACAGCGGCTCCGGTGTGCGCGTGGAGGTCTACAACCCGCGCTGGGCCTTCATCGGCGGCGACACGGCCTCCTACTCGGGCGAGCAGACCTCCGTCACCGCCACGACCGGGAAGGTCGCCTACGCCAACCGCTACGAGAGCGGCGACGCGGTGGCGGCGGCCCGTTTCGACGGCTCCTACTACCTGGCGGTGTCGGTGCACCCGGAGGTCGCGGGCTTCGTCGACGGCGCCGTCCCGGTCACCTTGCGGATCAACGTCGAGGGCGCCGCGCAGGCGGGGCCGTCGTACGACGGTGACCCCGGCGAGGACCTGGGCCTCCCCGGGGAGCCCGGCTCCGGGAACCCGCTGCTGCGCGCCCTCGGCTTCGCGGCCCTGGGCGCCGGCACCGTGCTGCTGCTGTCGCTCGCGGTCTGGACGGTGGCCGCGCGGCGCGGGCCGGCCGCGGTCTCAGGAGGACGCTGACAGGGCCCAGAAGCCGAAGGCGAAGCAGAGGACCGCGACGAGCAGCATCGGCACGACGACCTTGGCGGGAGGGCCGGGCCGGTGCGCCGGCGCCGGCGCACCGGCCCGGGCGGCGGGCACGGCCGGTGCGATCGGCGGCGGCAGCGGCTGAGCGCCGGCGGCGGCGGCAGCGGCAGCGG
>NZ_JARAVL010000063.1:0-35090 GCF_033792725.1 Streptomyces sp. PA03-5A
CAGCCGTTCCCACTCTGCGTCTGTCAGATCACCCCGCCCCATGTCCACATCAACGACCTGGACGGCGAGTAGTCACATGATCGGGCGGACAAGTCCTAGGCTCGCCGCGTTCCCCAAGGGTTGCCCGAAACCCGTTGACGCAGCAGACAGCAGGTCACACCGCATCCCAGTGCTAAAGACGCCAAGAGCACCGCAGGGGACCGCGGCTGGCCATCGGCCGAGGTCGTGCTCTACTGGATGGCGCAGCGGTGTGGGTGTTCGGGGTTATCGGGGCAGGTGAAGATGTTGAGTTCGCCCCAGCGGCCCACGGTGATCTGGGTGGGGGTGGCGGTGTGGTGTAGGGGTTGTACCTGGTCCTCCTCCAGGGGCCGCCAGCTGCGGCTGCCGCCGTCCCACTCGGAGCTGTCGATGGTCAGCAGCAGGTGCATCGGTGTCGTGCAAGTCAGGCAGTCCATGGGGTACGGGTCGGTTGCGTGCCATGAGGCGAAGCCCCCCACGCGCCAGCCGGGCGGGATGGACAGGTCGTACTGGTAGGCGAGCTGCTCTTGTGTGGTCTCGCCTGCCGATTGCTCGACCCTCTGTTCAAGGGCATCTTCCCAGGTGTCGATCCGGGCGAGCAGTTTCTCGGGCAGCAGGCCGGCATAGGGGTAGGTGTCCACCTGCTCCGGGTGGAGCACGCAGGGCTCGGGCACGAAGCCGTCGGATTCGACGACCAGCGGCTGTGGCGGCGCGGTCAGTACCTTGCTGACCTCCCGTGACTGCCGCCAGCGCAGATGCACATTGAGGTCGTACCGGCTTGGGCCGTGTGCGTTGAAGGGGCACCAGAACACCTGGAGTAGATCGCAGTTGCCCGGCCCCGCCGGCAGGTCGGGGACATCCCGCCGGTACAGCTGCGCGAGGCCGATCATCGGCAGCGGGTCGGCCTCGGATGCCCCGGGGATCCGGTGTTCGCGGTGCAGTTCGTGCAGGAGCTCCCGTTCTTCGTCTGTAGGGCCGGTGGCCGGTTCGCGGGCCCATGCAGCAGCCAGGATCTGCCGGTAGCGGTGGATGTCGGCTGGCCGTCGCCCCCGCCCGCGCCCGTGGACCTCGTCGCATACCGGCCATGGCTCGTCCGCCGGCCACAGCATGGGACCGCCCACGGAACTGGCTGACAGGCCGGGTGTGCCCGGCCGTGGATGAAGCCGGGTTGTCGTCCCCCGCAAAGCGCCCAGCTCCGGGAAGAGCGCCTCGACAACGACAGGGCGCGGCGGCGTGGTCCTCATCATGGCCGCGACCTTAGACATCTGACAACCCCGGCCATCAAGGACCCCGGCAGCGCCCCCTCGCACCGGTGCCGGCGACGCCTTTCCTGCCGGCAGAAAGCCGAACGGGCTTGGGCTGCGCCCCGGCTCGGCCTCCCGTGGGCTGAGGCCGCAGGGCCAGGTGCACCCTCCCGCATCCCCAGGATGGTGTGCAGCCAGTCCGGATTGTCAGTGGTGGGGGCAAGGATGTTCGTGTCATGACAGGCGATCAGGGAGGGGCGGGCGTGAAGAGCACGAGGAGGGCCGTGGTGGCCGCGGTGCTGGCGGCCTTTGTGGTGGCTGGGGCGGGCCCGGCGATGGCAGTGGCTGCTGGTGCGGCCGGCATGACCGGTGCCGACGCTGTGGCGACGTCCGTGGCGGCTGGGGGACTTCTTCCGCGTCCGGGTCCGGAGGGTCTGGTGTGGGTCGAGGAATGGCGGGGCGATGGGGGAGTGGTGTCCGGGGGAGCGTGGGAGGGACTGCCGACGGTGCTCACGGTTGCTTGCGAGGGCGGGGGCAGCGTGGCGGTGACGATGCACTGGCAGGGGGAGCAGGTAGCCGAGTTCCCGGTGGCCTGTCCGGTCGGTAGCCCGGCGGTGGGTTCGGTGACGATGGATGCTGGTGTGGTGGGGTCGGGATCCTTCTCGGTGGGGGTTGACGCATCGGATGAGAACATCCGGTGGGCCCTGACGGTGACCCAGCCCGAATAACCCAGCCGGCCGGGCATCTCCTCGCAGCCGCAGCCGCAGCCGCAGCCGCAGCCGCAGCCGCAGCCGCAGCCGCAGCCGCAGCCGCAGCCGCAGCCGCAGCCGGAGGCACGGCGTGCGGAGGTGTAGAAGTCGGTGATGTCCCTCGCGGCGCGCTGGACCAGCTCGATCGCCAGGTCAGTCCGTGGCCACGTACAGCAGGGTCCGCGACATCCTCTCGTCGCCCAGCCGCACCGACGCCAGGCCCGGACGCTCCGGCAGCAGCACGTGCAGCGCCGGGACATCACCTGCCTGGATGGCCTCCACCGCTGCGATCGCCAGCGGATCGTCCGTACTCATCAGCACCGCGTCACCCCCTCTTCCCTCCCCTGGGTACCACCTTTGGCACCCGTAGGCAGCAGACCCGGCGGTTGGCGAGCGGGCCGTCAGGCGATCGCGGCAGCCCCGTTCGGGGGATCCTCCGGCAACGGCAGAGAGATGGCGTCGCCCGGCAGGCAGGGCTTGGGCCGGGCGGCTCGCGGACGCTAGCGCCACCTGGCCCCGGGCCGCCGCCAGGGGCTGGGCAGGTGGGCGCGAGTCGCATGATCCGCAACGTCCATGCCACCCAGGTCAGGGCAACACCAGCAGCGACCAGCCCGGTCGACGGCAAAAACCCAGCGACCCGGCCGCCCGCCAGCAGTCCGACAACCACCAGCCAAGCCGCAACAGACCGACGCAGGCACCCGCGATAGGTGATGACAGTGCGACCGAGGCGGCGACGCTGCGTGGCCCCTGCCAGTGGAACAGGGTCTGTGCTCACAACGCAAACACGACGAACAACGCGCGGACCGACGGGAACAACCTGTACCCACCGCCACCTCCAGGGCCTGGAGCCCGGTGCTGTGCTCACCATCAAGAGGGGCTGAGCGTGGCAGGCCCGGCAAGAGCCACAGCACGGAGCGCTGCAGTACTTGGGTGGTCTGAGCCCGCCTCGTCATCGGGCCGCACGATTGAGCGGGAAGGCTCCGGCGTAGAAGTCCGACCGAGGCAGTGATCATCTAGGGCAGCTTTTCGGCACGTGGTGAAACGCCTGCTCGGCACCAGGCTCCCAGGCGTACCGCCAGGCCCCTCCTGGGGTGTTCTGTGCGTCGAGGATGACGAGGTTGAGACGACGCAGGTGGTAGCCGGAGGCGAGGCCCGGTCGGCCTACGCCGAAGGACGACCACCTGCGTCGTACGGATCACTTCTCGGTGCGGGCGAAGAGCAGCGCGACCAGGGCCAGGCCCACGACGCCGCCGACGAGTTGCATGCCGATGAAGCCGGGCACGGAGGCCGGGGCGATGCCGGCGAAGGTGTCGGAGAAGGCCCGGCCGATGGTGACCGCGGGGTTGGCGAAGGAGGTGGAGGAGGTGAACCAGTAGGCGGCGCCGATGTAGGTCGCGACGGCGACCGGTGCGAAGTGCAGCCGCTGTGTGCGGGCCAGGCCGAAGATCAGCAGCACCAGGCCCGCGGTGGCGACGACCTCGCCGAGCAGCAGATGCCCGGCGGAGCGGTCGTGGGTGGACCACTTCACCAGGGGCTCGGCGAACATGGCATCGGCCAGGATCGCGCCGGCGATCGCCCCGACGATCTGAGCCGGTATGTAGGCGGCGGCTTCGCGGGCCGTGACGCCGTCCCCGCCCTCGCGGCGGGAGGTCCACCACTCGGCGAGGGTGACGACGGGGTTGAAGTGCGCGCCGGAGACCGGGCCGAGCAGGGCGATGAGCACGCCCAGGCCGAAGACCGTGGCGATGGCGTTGGCCAGTAGTTGGACCCCCACGTCCTTGCTGAGTTCGGTGGCCTGGATGCCGGAGCCGATCACGATGGCGACCAGGGCCGCCGTGCCGACCAGCTCTGCGGCTGCCCGGCGGGTCAACGGGACACGCGGTGTGGGGACAACGGCGGGGGCGGATTCCGCCGTGATCACGGGGGCGGTCTCGGTGGCGCTCAACGGGACTCCTGTCGGCGAGGCGCGAGGGGGACGGGGATCAGGGGCAGGCGCGTTTGGTGTTGTTCTCGGCGGTGGCCCGCGCGGTGGCGGCCAGATCGGTGAAGGACCCGGCCAGGCTCTCGATGACCTCCGGCCGCAGCCGGTAGTACGTGAACCGGCCGCACGGCTCGGTCTCGACAACACCGGCCTCCCTGAGCACCTTCAGGTGGTTGGAGAGGTTGGTCTGACGGGCGCCCGTCTCCTTCACGAGATGCGTCGTGCACAGCGTCTCGCGGGCGAGCAGGCTCACGATCCGGAGCCTGAGCGGGTCCGCCAGAACCCGGATCAGATCAGTGTCGACTGACGTCAGCATGGGCTGATACTGTCACATCAGCCGGGGCTGATGCCAGCCCGGGCATCCCGTCGTAGACAAGAGAGACCACCGTGTCCGACAAGCCCTCCGTGCTCTTCGTCTGTGTCCACAACGCCGGCCGTTCCCAGATGGCCGCTGCGTGGCTCACCCACCTCGCCGGGGACCGCGTGGAGGTCCGCTCGGCCGGCTCCGCCCCTGCCGACCAGGTCAACCCGGCCGTCGTCGAGGCGATGAAGGAGGTCGGCATCGACGTGTCGGCCGAGATCCCGAAGGTGCTGACCGTCGAGGCGGTCCAGGCCTCGGACGTGTGCATCACCATGGGCTGCGGCGACGCCTGCCCCGTCTTCCCCGGCAAGCGCTACCTGGACTGGACGCTGGAGGACCCGGCCGGTCAGGGCGTCGAAGCCGTCCGCCCCATCCGTGACGAGATCAAGACCCGGATCGAGGGCCTGATCGCCGAGATCGCCCCGGAGCCGAAGGTATGAGCGAGCAGGTCCGCGAGGTCATCGTCATCGGCTCCGGGCCCGCCGGGTACACCGCCGCGCTCTACACCGCCCGCGCCTCTTTGAAACCGCTGGTCTTCGAGGGCTCGGTCACCGCCGGTGGCGCGCTGATGCAGACCACCGAGGTCGAGAACTTCCCCGGTTTCCGCGACGGCATCATGGGCCCGGACCTGATGGACGACATGCGGGCCCAGGCCGAGCGGTTCGGAGCCGAACTCGTCCCGGACGACGTGAGTGCGGTCGATTTCAGCGAGGACGTCAAGACCGTCACCGACTCCGAGGGCACCGTCCACCGGGCCAAGGCCGTGATCCTCGCCACCGGCTCGCAGCACCGCAGGCTCGGCCTGCCGAACGAGGGCGAACTGTCCGGCCGGGGTGTGTCGTACTGCGCCACCTGTGACGGGTTCTTCTTCCGCGAGCACGACATCGCCGTCATCGGCGGCGGCGACACCGCCATCGAAGAGGCGACGTTCCTGTCCCGCTTCGCCAAGACCGTCACCATCGTCCACCGCCGCGACACCCTGCGCGCCTCCAAGGCCATGCAGGCGCGGGCCTTCGCCGACTCGAAGATCTCCTTCGCCTGGGACAGCGAAGTCGCCGCCATACACGGCACCGACGGCAAGCTGTCGGGCCTGACGCTGAAGGACACCAAGACCGGCGAGACCCGTGAACTGCCCGTGACCGGCCTGTTCGTGGCGATCGGCCACGACCCGCGCACGGAGCTGTTCAAGGGCGTCCTCGACCTGGACGAAGAGGGCTACCTGAAGGTCGACGCGCCCAGCACCCGCACCGCGATCCCCGGCGTCTTCGCCGCCGGCGACGTGGTCGACCACACCTACCGCCAGGCCATCACCGCCGCCGGCACCGGCTGCGCGTCCGCCTTGGACGCCGAGCGCTATCTCGCCGCCCTTTGACGGTCGCGCGGACACTGACGGGCCGGCACCCGGTAGGGACGCCGGCCCGTCGAAGTCTTGGCCGACCGCGACCAGTTGAGGCCCCGTCATCCGTGTCCGACGCCGTCAGGGCTCGGATCTTCCTCGGAAAGCCGTCCGGGGGCGTCCTCCCGGAGGAACCGCGTCTGCCCGACGCCGAGGGTGGAGGCCCGCGCGCGGGCACGGCGGTCGGCGCGCCAGATCAGCGGGGTTCCGACTGCGGCGGGAAGTAGCCAGTAGGCCACAGTGGGCAGCCGATCCCAGACCGGCAGTTGAGGACCGTTGTCCACGTAAAACGCGGTCAGCATCGCGACGTAGGAACCGCCCATGCCGATGATGTGCGCCGCATCGCCGGACCAGCGTCGACGCCTGGCCGTACGCCCGAGACCTGCCCCGGCGAACGCCACCGAGCCGATCAGGAACAGGTGGTAGTCCTCGCGCGGGCGCATGGCCGTCAGGGCCGTGGCGGTGGCGAAGACCGCGCAGATCGCCCAGAGGTACACACCGCCGAAATTGCTGTGTCGCCCGCTGCCCTTGCGCCGCACCAGCGCAGCCGCCGCTCCGGCCACCACGGCCACCAGCGCCGCCACCACGTGCACAGCCAGGAAGCCCAGGAAGACCGGCGATGTCTCCGGCACGTGGAGCCCGAAAAGGTCCATCCGTCGGCCCCTGAGTAGTGTGGCTACCTATATAGGAACGCTACTGCTCGGTCTCTGGTCCGGGAAGCCCTGGACCAGTAGCGTCACTACGCATGAGGGCAGAAGTACTGAAAGGTCACTTGGATGCCTTGCTGCTGGCCACGCTCGAAGAGGGCCCCCGGCACGGCTATGCGGTCAAGGAGGCACTGCGCGACCGCTCGGCCGGACGCATCGACCTGCCCACCGGCACCGTCTATCCGGCGCTGCGCCGCCTGGAGGAGTCCGGTCTGATCAGCGGCACCTGGGACACCGACGGCCCCCGTCCCCGCCGCAGCTACACGCTCACCAAGGCCGGCCACGCCGCCCTGGCCGGCGAGCGCACCGGCTGGCAGGAATTCTCCGCGCTCGTCACGACCCTGTTGGAGGGCCAGCCGTGGCCACGCTCCACCTGATCGGCGCCTACATGGACGCTCTGCACGAGCGGCTGCCCGCCGACATCGCCGCTGAACTGACCGACGGCCTGCTCGCGTCTTACGACGACCTCCGCGACCAGGGACTCGCCCCCGACGCCGCGGCCGAGGTGGCCATCGCCGATTTCGGCACCCTCGAACAGGTCACTGCCGCTTTCGCGCACATCGCCCCTGGGCGCCGACTCGCCCGCGGACTGCTTGCCACCGGCCCCCTGGTCGGCGGCTGCTGGGCCACCGTGCTTGTCACCACGCCAACCTGGCGAACCATGCCCGCCGCCGCGCACGCGGCCCTGCCGCTGGCCCTGCTCGTCGTCAGTGCGCTCGCGGTCGCCTGGCGAGGACCGTACCGCCGCATCCGGCCCGCTGCGATCGCGGCCGGTACCGGCCTGGTGGCTCTCGACGCCGCAGCGCTGACCATGTTCGCCCTACTCGCGCCGACGCTCACCGGCCCCCTCGTGCTCGCGGCCACCGCAAGCGCCTGTCGGCTCGCCCTGACTCTGCGCGCACTTCCGCGCCTCCGCCCAATCGCCTGACGTTCCCTCCACTCGTGAAGGCAGGGCGATCCTGTGCCCAGGGCCTGATGGCTGTACCTGGGTACCGGATGCAAGTCCCGTCCGAGCACCCGTGCACGTGGCCCCGACCGACAACCGACATGCGCCTGCGGCAACAGGGAAGGCGGTCGCGTTGCCGGGCACGGCGAGGACTGCTGCGCCGCCCCGGCTGCAACTGGTGACGCCCTGGCGCGGACGGGCGCCAAGTCACGAGTTTTCGCAGATGGTAGATGGCGGTGAGAGCGTGGGCCTGAGGGCTGGTGGAGTGCGTGGCCCAGCTCGCGGAGACCAAACGCTGACGACGAACCGGGCGGCTCGTCGGAGCCTCAGGCCGCCGCGGCGCCAGCCAGAAGCTTGCTCATCGCGGCCACTACCGACGGTTCGACGCGGTAGTAGACCCATGTGCCGCGTCGCTCGGAACTGAGCAGACCGGCTTCCTTGAGCTTCTTCAGATGGTGGGAGACGGTCGGCTGGGACACGCCGACGTCGGAGATGTCGCACACGCACGCCTCGCCGCCCTCGTGGGAGGCGACCGCGGAGAACAGGCGGAGCCGGACCGGGTCGCCGAGAGCCTTGAACATCTTGGCGGCCCGCTCGGCCTCCTCCGCGTCCAAGGGCCGTTCGGTCAGCGGCGGGCAGCACGGCACGACGACCTCGGAGTCCAGGACCGGCAGCAGCTCCACATTCGACATACGTCTATGTTGACATACGTCGAACTATAGAGGCGAGGGGCCGACCTCGCCGGTGCGGACAAAGCGTCCGGCCGGTCTGTGGGCTGTGGCGGCACAGGCCCTGCCCGTCCCGCGCACCGCGTGCACGACCCGGCTATCGCGGCCTCGATCCGCTCCACGGATGAATCTTCTGATTCCATGGATGTCTATGTTGACGTTCGTCGAAGCAACTGCAATCCTGGCGGCGCAAGCATGTATCGACAGATGTCGAAACACCGAGGAGTCGTCGTGAACGCGCCTGTCACCACCGAGCTGCCTGTCGTCGTGATCGGAGCCGGGCCCGCAGGGCTTGCCGCTGCCGCCAACCTGGTGGAGCGAGGTATCGAACCCCTGGTGCTGGAGGCCGGCCCGGTCGCAGGCAGCGTGGTGCGCGAGTGGTCGCACGTGCGGCTGTTCTCCACCTGGGCCGAGGTCACCGCCCCGGCGGCGGAGAAGCTGCTCGCCCCCACCGGGTGGGTCCGCCCGGACGGCGCCACCTACCCGACGGGCGGCGACTGGGCCGAGCAGTACCTGCAGCCGCTCGCCGACGTCCTGGGTGACAAGGTCCGCTACGGAACCACGGTGACCGGGGTCTCCCGGGCCGGACGCGACCGGATCGTGGACGCCGACCGGGAAACGCAGCCGTTCGTGGTGCAGATCGCACACGCCGACGGCCGTGAGGAGCGCGTCACCGCCCGCGCCGTCATCGACGCCTCCGGCAGCTGGGCCGTGCCCAGCCCGGCCGGCGGCAACGGACTGCCAGCCCTGGGCGAGAGGACAGCGGCCGACCGCATCACCTACCGCGTCCCGGACCTGAACGACCCTGCCGTGCGCGCCCGCTACGCGGGCAAGCGCACCGCCGTGATCGGCTCCGGCGCCTCCGCCTTCACCGCCCTCGCCTACCTCGCCGACCTGGCCAAGGCCGACGACGGCGCCGGCACGCACGCCGTGTGGATCCTGCGGCGCGGCATCTCCGGTGACACCTTCGGCGGCGGAGCAGCCGACCAGCTCCCCGCCCGCGGAGCCCTCGGCCTGGCCGCCAAGGCCGCCGTCGACAACGGCCACGCCAACGCCGTGACCGGCTTCCGCACCGAAGCCATCGAACGCCACACCGACGGCCGCCTCGTCCTGGTCGCCGAAGACGGACGCCGCCTGGAACCCGTCGACGAGGCCATCGCGCTGACCGGGTTCCGTCCCGACCTGACGTTCGTGTCGGAGATCCGGCTCGGCCTGGACGAGCGCCTGCAGGCCCCGACCGCCCTCGCCCCGCTGATCGACCCCAACCTGCACTCCTGCGGCACCGTCTACCCGCACGGCGTGAACGAACTGTCCCACCCCGAGCAGGACGTCTACCTGGTCGGCATGAAGTCCTACGGCCGCGCCCCGACCTTCCTGGCCATGACCGGCTACGAGCAGACCCGCTCCGTCGCCGCCGCCATCGCCGGCGACCGCGAGGCCGCCGAACGCGTCGAGCTCACCCTCCCCGACACCGGCGTGTGCGGCGGTGCCGGTCTGTTCGACCAGCCCGACACCACCCAGGACGCAGGTGGCGGCTGCTGCGCTGCCCCGGCTGTCCTACAGATCGGTATCGGCGCCCCCGCCACCAGCGGCGGCTGCTGACACCCACCCACCCGGAGAGAAGAGGCACGTCATGTCCCGCGTACAGCTCGCCCTCCGCGTCCCCGACCTTGAGGCGTCCATCGCCTTCTACACCAAGCTCTTCGGCACCGAACCGGCCAAGCTCCGCGAGGGCTACGCCAACTTCGCCATCGCCGAACCCCCGCTCAAGCTCGTCCTGTTCCGAGGCGAGCCCGGCGAGGACACCCGCATCGACCACCTCGGCGTCGAAGTCGCCTCCACCGACGACGTCACCGCCGCCACCCGCCGACTCGACCAAGCGGGCCTGGCCACCACCGAAGAGACCGACACCTCCTGCTGCTACGCCCTGCAGGACAAGGTCTGGGTCCACGGCCCCGGCAAGGAGCCCTGGGAGGTCTACGTCGTCAAGGCCGACGCCGGAGACCTGACCAAGCAACCGGCCGGCACCTGCTGCAGCACCGACGCCACCCCGGCCGAACCCCAGGCCTCCGCAGTCGGCGGCTGCTGCTGACCACGTGACCAACCTCCCATCACGCGCGGCCTGGACCGGAGAAGGGGGCCGGTCCAGGCCGCGCGCCGCCCTGCCCGCACTCTGCCTCACGCAGATCGCCGGCTGGGGCGCCGTCTACCACGCCTTCCCCGGCCGCGGCGGATACTCGCACCCGGCCAGCACGCCCTCAACCGCCCCCGCGAACGCCGTCGCCCCGCGGCCGGTGCCCGCTCCACCGAGCCCCGCTGATCATTCAAGGGACAGCACCCTGGCGCCCTTCGCCGGGCCGGATACCGCTCAGGCGTCGGCGGTGGGACGCGCAACGCGGTCATACGCCGTCTCCTGCGGCTTCGGGCCCGACTCCCACACCAACAAACAGCACACTGCCGGTGGTGCTCGTGGCCGCTGAGGGGCGGGCAGCCACCCGTGGCGCCTGCCTCATCTCTTCGTCCCGGCGGTCACCGGCCCCGGCGCGTGTGCCGGGAGATGGCCGCGAGACACTCGGGACGACGACCGGGGGCGGCGGGGGTGTGATGGGTTGGGAGTCGGGGCTGGCCCGGCTGGCTGCCGGCCTGCTGATCGCACCGGTGACTGCACCGGTCGGGGTCTCGGGGGTGATCCTCCTGCTGCCGGTGCAGTTGAGTGTGCTCGGCGTGCCCAGCCCGGCGGTCACCCCGACCAATTTGCTGTTCAACGTCGTGGCCGGTCCCGGAGCACCGGCCCGCTACCACCGTGACGGTCTGGTGCACGGACCGCTGTCCCGCCGGCGGGTCCGCGGAACGCTGCCGGGCGTCGTCGTCGGTGCGGTCATCCGCGTCATCGCCGTTCCCGGCCCCGCCGTCTTCCGCCTCCTGGTGGCAGCCCTGCTGCTTCCCCTAGGCACCTGGTTGTGCGTTCGCGCGCTACGGCCCGCCCGGCGGGCAGCCGGGCGGCCTTCCGCCCGCGCCGTGACCCGCCCGGCCTTCGTGGTCGGAACCGAGGCGGGATCTACGGCATCGGCAGCGGCTCCCTACTCGGCCCGCTTCTCGTGGCGCGTGGCATGCCCGCCGCGCAGGTCGCCCCGGCCGCGCTCGCCTCGACCTTCGTCACCTCACTGGCAGGTGCCGGCACCTCGCGTTGCCGTCGCTCGCCGGCTCCGACACCACTGCTCCGAACTGGTACCTCAGGCTGGCCTGCGGACTCGGCGGCCTCATCGGCGGTCACCTCGGCGCCCGGCTCCAGCCCCGACTGCCCGAGACCGCACTGCGTTTGACGCTGGGAACCCTGGCCGTGGCCCTCGGTGCCCTCTACGCCGCCCAAGCGGTGCACTGACCGTGTGCTCTCGCTGCTGAGACGGCGGCCACCACACGCCCAAAAATACCCCCCGGGGTATCTGTTACGGTGGTCAGTAGATACCCCCGGGGGTAAAAACGTGAGGAGGGAGAGGACCGTGTTCTTTGCCGACACCCTGGAGACCGAAGGTCTGGGAAACCGCAGCTACCTGGTGGGCGGAGCCCGCTGCGCGGTCGTGGTGGACCCGCCGCGGGACATCGACCGGGTGATGGCCGCGGCCGCCCGGCACGGGGTGCAGATCACGGCAGTCGCCGAGACGCACCTGCACAACGACTACATCACCGGCGGCCTGGAGCTGGCCCGGCTGACCGGCGCCCGCTACCTGGTGCCCGCCGGGGCGTCGGTGGCCTACGCGCGGATCCCGGTGACCGACGGGGACGCGGAGCACATCGAAGACGGGCTTGTGCTGCGTGCCGTGGCGACCCCGGGCCACACCCCGCACCACACCTCCTACGTGCTGGAGGAGAACGGGCGAGCGGTGGCCGCCTTCACCGGCGGGTCGCTGCTGATCGGCAGCGTGGGACGGCCCGACCTGGTGGAGCCGCGCCTGACCGGACAGCTGGCCCGGGCCCAGCACGCCTCGGTGCACCGGCTCGCCGCAGAACTGGACGATGAGGTGCCGGTGATGCCCACGCACGGGTTCGGCAGTTTCTGCTCCTCCACCCAGTCCGGGGGCGAGCACAGCACCATCGGCGCAGAGAAGGCGTCCAACCCGGCGCTGGTCCAGGACGTGCAGAGGTTCGTGGTTGGGCTGCTGGCCTCACTGGATGATGTGCCGGCCTACTACGCGCACATGGGTCCGGCCAACGCCGCCGGTCCCGTGCCGCTGGACCTGACCGCGCCGCAGCATGCCGAGGCCGGCGAGATCGCGCGGCGCCTCGCGGCGGGGGAGTGGGTCGTCGACCTCCGCAGCCGGGTGGCCTTTGCCGCCGGTCACCTGGCCGGGTCGTACAACTTTGAGGTCGAAGGGCAGCTGGCGACATATCTGGCGTGGATGATCCCGTGGGGCAAGCCGGTGACGCTCCTGGCCGGCAGCGCCGAGGCCCTCGCCCGCGCCCAGCGGGAACTGGCACGCGTGGGCATCGACCGCCCGGCCGCGGCCGCCGTCGGCTCACCGGCCGACTGGGTCACCGCACACGACCAGCTCGTGTCGTTCCCGCGGGCGAGGTTCGCCGATCTGGCCGCTGCACGCGAGCACGCCGAGGACACCGTGGTTCTGGACGTGCGCCGGGACAGCGAGCGGGCCGGTGGATGGATCAAGGGCAGCGTGCACATCCCCATTCACCAGGTCCACCAGCGCCTGAACGAGGTGCCCGCGGGCACGGTGTGGGTGCACTGCGCGGGCGGGATGCGCGCGGCGATCGCCGCGTCCGTTCTCGACGCCGCCGGCCGGTCCGTGGTGGCCGTCGACGACGTCTACGTAGCCGCCGCCGACGCTGACCTCCCGCTCGTCACCCCTGCCCGGATCTGACCGCACCGCCTGCCTGCCTGCCGCCGCCCCGAGTGGCCGGCAGAGCAGGAGCACCCAAGGACCAACGCCATGCTCTTCCCCCGACGCAGTCCCGGCCGCATTCTTCCCGCGCCGGCCCCGCACATGTCCCGCGCATGCCCGGCGGCGGGCAGCGTCACATGACCGCGCTGATCCTCGCCCTGACAGCCGGCGCCACCGTCGGCCTGGCGCTGGGCTCGCTTGGCGCGGGCGGCAGCATCCTCACGGTCCCGGCGCTGATCTATCTGCTGGGCTTCACCCCTGCTGCGGCGACCACCGCCAGTTTGATCATCGTGGTCGTCACCTCGCTCACCGCAGTGCTGGCTCATGCCCGCGCAGGGGCGGTGCGCTGGCGGGCGGGCTTGCTGTTCGCGGCGGCCGGTCTGCTGCCCGCGGCAGCCGCCGGGGCGGTGTCCGCGCGTGTTCCCGCCCCCGTGCTGACGCTGGCTTTCGCCGTGCTTGCTGTGCTGGTCGCGCTGCGCATGCTGCGCCGCCGGACGCCACCGGTGAACGTGGCGGTGTCGGCACGCCGCGCGGCGACGGCCGGGGCCGGGCTGGGCGCGGTGACCGGATTTCTCGGCGTGGGCGGTGGGTTCCTCGCCGTCCCGGCGCTGGTGACCGTCCTGGCGGTACCGATGAGCGCGGCCGTGGGCACCAGCTTGCTGGTCATCATCGCCAACGCGCTGGCGGCCCTGGTGGCCCGGGCGGCCACTGCCGCCACCTTGGACTGGGCCCTGGTGATGCCGTTCGTCGCAGCCGCAGTCCTGGGCGCCTGGGACGGCAAGAGGCTCAGCGCCAAGGTCTCACCGGCGACACTGCAACGCGCCTTCGGATGCCTGCTGATGACCGTGGCCGTGGTCATGGGGATCGGAGCACTGCGATGACCGCCGTACGTGGCCTGCCGCAGCCGCCAGGAACCCCGGGCCACGGCAGGCCGGGGGCTCAGGCCAGCGACAAGAAGAGCTTCTCCAGGCGGGCCCGCATCTGCGCGGAGTCCCGCACCGCCGGGTCCTCACTGGTCATGCACTGCTGCAGGCCCGTCGCGATGAGCGAGAAACCGGCACGGTCCAGAGCACGCGAGACGGCAGCCAGCTGCGTGATGACGTCCTCGCAGTCCCGGCCCTCCTCAATCATCTTGATGACCCCCGCGAGCTGGCCCTGAGCCCGCCGCAACCGGTTCAGCGCCGACTTCAGCTCGTCGGCACTCATGTTGAGTTCCACGCAACCTCCCAAATACCCCCGCCCGTATCTTAACGCTCACTGAAAGGCATGGTTCCGTGACCGCCCCCACCGCACTCTCCCCAGGCCAGGCCACCGCCCGCTACGGCGACTTCACCGTCATCGACGTGCGCACCCCCGGCGAATACGCCACCGGCCACCTGCCCGGCGCCCACAACATTCCTCTGGATCGCCTGGAGGAGGCCGCCGACGCGCTGAAGACCGTCGCGGCCCGCACACCCCTGCTGATGGTGTGCGCCTCCGGGAACCGCTCGGCCAAGGCCTGCGCCCAGCTGGCCCGCCTGGGCATCGAGGCCGTTACCTTGGACGGCGGCACGAGCGCCTGGCGGGCGGCCGGCCACGACGTCGAGCGGACCGCCGGAGCCCGCGCAACCTGGCCCATGGACCGCCAGGTCCGACTGGCCGCCGGGTCCCTGGTGGTCATCGGTTTTCTGACCGGACTGGCCTGGTTGCCCGCGCATTGGATCTCCGGCGCTGTCGGTGCCGGACTGGTCTTCTCGGGAGTGACCAACACCTGCGGCATGGCTGCTCTCTTGGCCAGGCTCCCCCACAACCGGGCCCCCAAGAGCGGAACCTCCGCGTTGTCCGTGCGTGCCGAGACCGCGGAGACCAGTCATGGCTGACCTGCCGCCCAACACCGACCCCGATGGCTCCGCGTTCGACGTCACCGAGGGCGGTATGCCGCGGTGAAGGTGTTCGACGTCATCGCATCGCTGCTGACCGGGCTGGTCCAGTCATGGGGCAGCGCCTGGGTCTGTTCCGGCATTACCGGGTCTTGATAAAGCTCGTGATGACCGTCCTTGCCACCGTTTTGCTGCTGGTGCACATGCGCACATGCAGGTTGTCGACCGTGTGGCGGGCGCGGCAGCAACGTCTGCGCTGTCCGGGTCCGATCAGGAGCGGATGCGGGTGCAACTGGTGGTTGCCGCGGGGGCTGCCCTGGCGGTGCTGCTCGTGGCCGTGGCGCTGTCGGTGTACAAGCCGCGTGGCAAGGCCAGTGGCCTGCGGCCGGATCCGGGCGGACGAAGGCTCGGGTGATCAGGTGGATGGGCCGGCGAGGATCTTCTTGCAGGACAAGCGGGTGTCGCTGATTGGCGGCTGGAGTCGGGGGACGGACTTCACCGCGGTGACTGCTACACGCGGTTTCGCCGGCGCTGCTGCGTTGCTCACCGCGGGTGGTTTCCCTCCTGGTGCTGGCCGCCTGACGGGGGACCGTAGCGGCCCGGTTCGGCGTCGAAGGCGGCCGCGCACTTGGGGGAGCAGAACCAGTTGCTTTCCTCAGCGCTTTCGCGGCGGTCGGTGGCGGCTGCCGGGTCGATGCGCATCCCGCACACCGGGTCCACCACGGTCCCCTGGCCGGGTTGTCCGGGCCAGTCCGGTGACCGGCCGGCAGCGGATTCGACCTGCGGTTGAACGCCCGTCGGCCGCGGGGCGGGCGGGTGCCAGCGGCGCAGGCGGGAGGCGTTGGTGACCACCGAGAGGGAAGACAGGGCCATGGCGGCGGCGGCGATGATCGGGCTGAGACGGATGCCCCACAACGGGTACAGGACGCCCGCGGCGACGGGCACCCCGACAGCGTTGTAGATCAGCGCGCAGAACAGGTTCTGGCGGATGTTGCGCATGGTGGCCCGCGACAGCCGGATCGCGGTGACGACGCCGGTCAGGGAGCCGGAGATGAGGGTGACGTCGGCGGCCTCGATGGCCACGTCGGTGCCGGTGCCGGCGGCCAGGCCCACATCGGCGGCGGCCAGTGCTGGGGCGTCGTTGATGCCGTCGCCGACCATGCCCGCCGTCCGGCCTTCCCCCTGCAGGCGGCGGATCTCGTCGGCCTTGTGCTCGGGCAGGACCTCGGCCAGCACCCGGCTCACGCCGACCTGCTCGGCGATGGCGGCGGCGGTGCGGGCGTTGTCGCCGGTGATGATGACGACCTCGATGCCCAACCGGCGTAGGGCGGCGATCGCGGCGGCAGAGTCGTCCTTGACGGTGTCGGCGACGGCCAGCAAGCCCGCCGGACGGCCGTCGACGGCAGCCAGCACCGGGGTCTTGCCCTCGGCAGAGAAAGCGGCCGCGAGGGCAGTGAGGCCGGAGGTGTCGATGCCGACGTCGCCGAGCAGCCGGGCGGTCCCGACCAGCACGGGCCGGCCCTCGACGGTGGCCTGCACCCCCTTGCCGGTCACCGAGTCGAACCCGGTCGCCGCGGGCCAGGACACAGCGCGTTCGCGGGCGCCGTTGACGACGGCCTGCGCGAGCGGGTGCTCGCTGTCCGCCTCTGCTGCCGCCACCAGGCGCAGCAGTTCACCCTCGCCGAACCCGTCGGCGGTGTGCACGTCGGTCAGGACGGGTTTGCCCGCGGTGACGGTGCCGGTCTTGTCCAGCACGATGGTGTCCAACTTGTGCGCGGTCTCCAGGGCCTCGGCGGAGCGGATCAGGATTCCCGCCTGTGCGCCCTTGCCGGTGCCGACCACGACCGACAGCGGTGTGGCGAGCCCCAGCGCGCAGGGACAGGCGATGATCAGCACCGCCACGGCGGACACCAGCGCGAGTGTCAGCGCCGGCGGCGGCCCGAGGGTGAACCACACCGCGAACGTGGCGACGGCGATCGCGATGACGACGGGCACGAAATAGCCCGAGACCGCGTCGGCCAACCGCTGGATGGGCGCCTTGGACGCCTGGGCGGCCTGCACCAGGCGGATGATCTGCGCGAGCATCGTGTCGGCGCCCACCTTGGCGGCACGAACCCGCAGGGAACCGGTGCCGTTGACGGTCGCGCCGATCACCGTGTCCCCAGCGCGCTTGGTGACCGGCATCGGCTCCCCGGTGACCATCGACTCGTCCACCGCCGAGGCTCCGGACAGGACCTCGGCGTCCACCGGGATCTTCTCCCCGGGCCGGATCACGACCTCGTCACCGACGGCCACCTCCTCCACCGGTATCTCCGCCTCGGAGCCCTTGCGGACCACCCGGGCGGTACGCGCCTGCAGGCCCAGGAGCGCGCGGATGGCCTCACCGGTGTCGGCCTTGGCCCGTGCCTCCAGCAGCCGGCCGAGCAGGATCAAGGTGAGGATGACACCGACCGCTTCGTAGTAGACCTCGCGCAGGTCGCTGGGCAGCAGGCCGGGAGCGACCGTCACCAGCAGGCTGTAGCCGTACGCGGCGGTCGTGCCCAGCGTGATCAGCGAGTTCATGTCGGCGCCGCGATGACGCAAGGTCAGCCAGCCGATGGAGTGGATCGGCCACCCGGTGTAGAACATCACCGGCGTGATCAGTACCAGTTGCAGCCAGTGGTTCAGCAGCCAGCCCGGCACCCACTGGGCGCCGAACAACTCGTGTGCCATCACCGCGAAGAGCACCGGAAGGGTCAGCACGGTTCCGACGGCGACCCGACGCGTGAGGTCTGCGATCTCCGCCTGCCGCTCGGCGGCATCCGCGGCCTCTGCCTCAGCCGCCGCCCTGCCCTGATCGGGCGGGCCGCCACCCGCAGCAGGTTCTGGCGCGGCGGGGCCCGCCGGGACCGGACCCGACGGCGCCGTGGTGCTGCTGCCGCCGGGGGAGGGGAGGGCGGCTTCAAGGCCCTCGGCGGGCTCGACCAGGAGCGTGCCGTGGATCATGTGCATCGCGCAGTTGAAGCTGTATGAGCCGGCCTGGTCGGGGCTGAGCCGCACCGCGGTACGCGTGTGCGCGGGCAGTCCTGCACCGATCTTGAAGTCCGGGAAGACCACGCGGGAGGTGCACTCCCCGGACTCCTGCCGGTCGAAGACGACCTCCACCGGGGTTCCCTGGCGCACGCGGATGACATTGGGGCTGTAGCCGCCCCGCACCGTCACTTCCACCCGCTGCATGCCGTCCTCGAGCCGGGCGTTACGGGCGCGACGCGGCCCGAAGAAGAACCAGCCCAGCGCAGCGATCAGCACGATGGCGGCGACGATCACGATCACATCGAGAACACCCATGGCACGTTCGCCTTCCTGGATACCTCCCCCGTCCACTGTGCCTCCGGCTACCCCCACCCGGTATGGGCTGCCCGGCCCAACACCGGGGAACATCGGCCTCCTGCGCCCCGCGGCTGCAGGCGAGAAGGTGGCCGTAAGCAACGGACCACCGCAGACGGTCCCTGGTGAACCGGAGAGGTGAGGGCGATGTTCTGGTACGGCCACGGCATCGGCGGCTGGGGCTGGTTCGCGATGGCGGTTGGCATGACCGTGTTCTGGGCAGTGATCATCACCCTTGCCGTGCTGCTGATCCGGGCCTTCGCCCGCCCCGACCCGCCGCAGGGACCCGCTGCCCCCAACCCACCGCAGGGGCCCGCCGCCCCCGCCCCCATGCAGGTCCTGGCCGACCGGTTCGCCCGCGGTGAGATCGACGAGGAGGAGTACCGGCGCCGCCTGGCCACGCTGCGCGGCTCCGACGCCGACCCGCACAGCCCCGAGGACGGCCGCGCCGGGCCACCGCGCTCTCAGCCACAGGCCCGGCACCGGTGACAGGCGGACGAACGGCATGGGAGCGGCATGGGTGCCGATCGTGGTCGGCGTGCTGGTCGTGGCGGCCATGATCTACGACACGGCACGGCTGATCACCACCGGGGAAAGCCGATGCCCACCGCTGTCCCGGGTGCGGGGACACCGCGCGGCGCTGGAGGCCGCCCAGCGATGGGCACCGGCCTGTGGCCGCACGGCCGGATCGACGCGGCCACGTATCAGCACAGGATGAGTGCCGTAGCCCACGGACACCGCACCCCCGTGCAGCACCCACCGGCGAAGAAACGTTAAGGACGCACTCTTATGGAAGCGCCAGTGCCCGCTGGACCGGTGGCGCGTTGCGGATCTCACCCGCCAGGAGCAGGTCGGCTCCGCTTAGGATGACGCCGTGAGCCCGATCAAGCCGACGCCGTCTGCACGGCCCCGTCGCCGGCAGCGGCGGACGCCGGCACTGCTGGTGCTCACCGTGCTGATCGGGCTGCTGGGCATGCACGGCCTGGCTCTTGCCAATCCTGTGCCGGGCGGGCACACCGGGTCCCACACCTCGCACATGGCGCCGGCCGAGACCGGCGGGCCGCATGCATGCCACGACGGCGGCGGCGTGGATGGCCATGGCGCCCACGCCCATCAGATGTGTTCCTCCGGGGCCCTTCCCGGCTCGGCCGCCGTCCCGGCGCTGACCGTTTCGGTGACCGCCGATCCCGTCACGACAGCGCCCCCCATCACCCGGGTGCCCCACGAGCCTGCCGGGGGACGTGGCCCGCCCTCGCTCGCCGAACTCCAACTCCTGCGGATCTAGGCAACTCCCGCGGCGCGCGCCTTTCCCCACCGGCGTGCCGCCGTGCACAGCCATGCCCTGATCCCCTCCACTCCTGGAGTTCCCCAGTCATGACCCTGAGCCGTTCCCTTTCCCGCCGTGCTGCCCTGGCCGCTGTCGCTGCTGCCGCCGCGCTCGTCCTTGCCGCCTGCAGCGGTACCGACCACGCCGGAGGGACCCACCCCACCCCCGCTGCTGCCACCGCCACCGCATCGGCCTCGGCCGGCCAGCACAACCAGGCCGACGTCACCTTCGCGCAGCAGATGATCCCGCACCACCGCCAGGCCGTCGCCATGGCCGAGATGGCTGCGACCCACGCCTCCTCCGGTGAGGTCAAGTCCCTCGCGGACAAGATCAAGCAGGCGCAGGACCCGGAGATCAACACCATGTCCGGCTGGCTGACGGCCTGGGGCAAGGACGTCCCGCAGGACATGGGCGGCATGGACCACGAGATGCCCGGCATGGACCACGGCGACGCCTCGTCCATGCCCGGCATGATGGGCAGCGATCAGATGGGCGACCTGGACGGCGCCTCCGGCAAGGTCTTCGACACCATGTTCCTGACCATGATGATCGAGCACCACCAGGGCGCGATCGACATGGCCAAGACCGAGAAGGACCAGGGCGCTTACGCCTCCGCCAAGGCTCTGGCAGGCGACATCGTCACCGCCCAGACCGCGGAGATCGCCCAGATGCGCAAGATACTCGACGCCGGCTGACCCGCAGCCACCGCGGGGGGCGGCACGCCCGTGCCGCCCCCCGCTCACGCACGCTTCCCGGCCACCTCAAACGACGGACATCTGGTGATCACGACTTCCCAGCCTCCGCCGTCATCGCCCTTTGGTTGATCCCAGCCAAGAACCAGTAGGCCAAAGCGGACACCCGCCCGCACCAGAAAGGAGACCAGCGTGTACGACCCTTACGAGCTGAGCCCGGGTGTGCCCTCCGTCGAGGTCTTCCGCCGGCTGCGCACCGAGGCCGGCCTCTCGGACAAAGCCCCCGAGGCGGTTGAGCTTGCCCTGCCCAACACCTGGTACGGCGTACTCGTCCACCACGAGGGGCAGCCCATCGGCATGGGCCGCATCATCGGTGACGGCGGCACCGCGTTCCAGATCGTCGACGTATGCGTTCACCCCGAACACCAAGGACGTGGCCTCGGGACTTCCCCGCGCTGGTGGCGACTTCATGGGAACTGGCGACGGCGAGCACGTAGCGACCCCGCGCGCTTCGAGCGCGGCCCGCAGCTTCGGGTTGCCGCCGTAGACCTCGTCGCCTGCGACCCAGCTCACGCGGTGCCCGACGTCCAGGAACCGACCGATCATGCGGACGGCCAGTTCAGGTTTGGTGGCGAAGACGGTCTGGTCGCCGAGTCCGGCGGCCGGCAGCGATCCGGGTCGATGGTCCACGAGCGCGGTACGTACAGCTCACGGTCCACCGCCGCGTGCCCGCGTCGGCCCGCGTAGACGAGGTAGACCGCGACCTGGGAGTTCTCGATTCTGCCCGCCGTGCTGGTGTACTGACGCTGGACCCCGACGGTGCGGGTGCCCTTCTTCAGGTCTCCGGTTTCGTCGACCACCGGGACTGCGTCGTCGTCGTGCAGGTGCTCCACCACATACTCCCGCACATCATCGCGCAGGGCGTCGGCATCCCATCGGGCCCGGCCGAGCAGGTGCTGCATGCCGTCCGGGGTGTCTTCTCCGGCCCACTCGGCGATGCTCCAACAGTTTTTGCGTGGCAGGTCCGACAGCAGCCCCAGCATCAGATCCCGTACCCGACGCCGGGGTTCAACCCGGGCGAACCGGCCGGCTATCCGGCTCATCAGGCCCTCGAACGCTTCCTGCCAGCGAGCAGGGTTCACGCTGTGACCTGCAGCCATCGCAAGATCGTTAGTCTTCATCCACCGATGATCAGCGGTGGCCCGCAGCCTTCCCGCAGCCGACCCACGAGCAAGATCACGGTCTATGGCTGGAGGTCGCGTTGGTACCAAGTGCCTGACTTGCCGCCGAGATCGGCCGGGGTGGCAGGGCCAACCGAGACGAACCCGGCCTTGGCCAAGACTTTCTGGGACGCGGCGTTGTCGTGGGAGGTGGCCGCTCGCAGTGTGAGCAGGCCGTGCATCGCCTCCGCCATCCGGCACAGCTCCCGGACGGTTGCGGTCGCCACGCCGCGGCCGGCGACCCGCTCCGCGACCCGGTAGCCGAGTCTGGCAGTGCCGTCCTCCAAGTCGTACAGGTTGAACCTGCCGAGTACCGAGCCGTCCTCGGCGACGAGCACGTAGAAGGCGCAGATGCCGGCCTCCTGCTCGGCCAGCGAGGCGTTGTACCGGTCGGTGAACTGGTCGAAGAAGTCGTCGCCGCGGTCGGAGATCGAGGCAGCGAAGTAGGCGCGGTTCGCCAGCTCGAAGGCCAGGACCGCCGGGGCGTGGCCAGCATGCAGCGGCTTCAGCTTGGGCATTGCCCGACCTTACCCAGATGGTCCGCTGAGGCCACCTGGTTTTGCATACAGCTCCAAGACCAGGGCACATAACGATCTACGACTGGAGTATTAGGCTCCATTCTGATTCCCCTGCCGAGGGACCCTCAGTCGTTCGATGAGGCCATGAAAGCGCTGTCCGACGGCTGACCCCGCGGCGGCGTGTGCGATGTTCGAGAGGTGCACTTCTGGCAACCACGCGGAGGGTGATCTGGATGAGCGGGTTGTTGAGTTCTATGAGCGGCTGCGCTCGCGGTTCCCGGATCGCCCGCCCTGTGCCGTGGACTCTCCGTGGATGTCGACGCCGTTGGCGGTCGGCATTGACCACGTGGTCATGAATCTGAGCCTCTCGTCCAGGAGCGACATGGCGCTCAAAGCGATCGAGGAGCTCGCAGCGGAGTTCCGCCTGGTCATCTGGGATCCACAGTCCCAGGACGCTCATCTGCCAGCGCGATGACGCTCCATAATACAAACCGGCCGCAACTCGTACCCAAGAGGTTCAGATGCTCTATCGGAGCCCTGCTGACTTTTGTGCCGAGTACGCCAGAGCGCACAACCGCGACAGAACTGATGGGTTCGGCGCCGTGACCATACTGGAAGAGGTGACCGTCGTCAGCGAGACCCCGGAGGCGGCGCGAATCGAGGCACGCTGGTTCTCATCTGGCCACGACCCGGACTCCGGGTACTACGACGTTTTTGAGCGCACCGCCTTCGTCCTGGTCAAGCAGGATGGCGGGTGGCGCCTGCACTCCGAAGAAGATCTCGGTTACGAGTGACAACTGACCGGCGTCTCCGGCCCTGCACTGCGCACGCCTATGTCACCGCCGTCACCGACCCGCTTGCCGACCGGGCTCCCGGCTTGCTGAAGATCGGCTTGGTTGAGGGCGAACCAGACTCACACGTCCCCATGGGCGTAGCCACCCATCGCCACGTCGCCGCAGCACGCTTCCCAGAACCTGTCGTGTACGGATGCGGACTCGTCGAGAACGGAGATGAGCTCGCGAATCTCGTCCGCCGCTTCCTGTCGCCTCTCCTCTTCGTCCTCCCCGAAAAACGGGAAACGAGCGATCACTGCCGCGACACATTGGTGGAGGGGGGACCTGCTGGGCTCCCCAGTGAGAGACATGACGGCTCGTCAGGACGTGCCGCTGGTTGGTCGAGGCATGTCAGCAGATGAAGGACGGGTTGCGTGTCAGCGCCGTCCTTGGACGGGTGGTTAACGGACGCCGAGGATGTGAACAGTGCGGCTGAACCGCAACGGCTGGTCAGGGGCTGAGTTCCAGCTCCGGCACCCGCGATAGCCGTATAAAAGCCCCCCAACTCGCGCTTCGCTCATGTCACTTGACCGTCCTCATCGCAGGGCGGGAAGTTCACCTGCGTTCGCGAGCATCTGCGGCCATGAGCAACCTCAGTCGCCGCATCTTCATCCTAGGCGGGCTCACCACCGCGAGCGTCGCAGCGCTCCAACTCGGGGCGATGGCCCAGCCAGCCGCCGCCTCTACCCCCTTCCCCTTCACGCTCGGTGTCGCCTCCGGCGAACCGGACGACAACAGCGTGGTTCTCTGGACGCGTCTGGCTCCCACACCGACCAACGCGGACGGTCAGGGCGGCATGCCCAACGCCGACGTCGCCGTCGACTGGCAGGTGTCGGCCAACCAGAACTTCACCACCCTCATCAGCTCAGGCACGTTCACCGCGCGCTACGCACAAGCCCATGCGGTGCACGTGCTGGCCGGTGGACTCGCTCCCGACTCGGAGTACTACTACCGGTTCCGGGCCCAGGGATTCATCTCCCCGGTGGGCCGGACCCGCACCGCGCCGGCTCCGAACACGGTCGGGCGAGACTTCATGATGGCCTTTGCCTCGTGCGCCCACTACGAGCAGGGCTACTACACCGCCTACCGACGCATGGCCGACGACCGCCCCGACCTGATCCTGCACCTGGGCGACTACATCTACGAGAGTGGCGCCACCGCCGGCGCCGTGCGTCAGCACCTCGGCAGCGAGATCGTGTCGCTGGCCGACTACCGCCGCCGCTACGCGCTCTACCGCAGCGACCCCGACCTGCAGGCCGCGCACGCGATCGCGCCCTGGCTGGTCGTGCCGGACGACCACGAGGTGGAGAACAACTACGCCAACATGGTCCGCGCCGACAGCAGTCCGGTGCTGACGGCGGCCCAGTGGACGGCGCGTCGCACCGCCGCGTACCAGGCCTACTTCGAGAACATGCCGCTGCGGGCCGCCGCGACGCCCTCCGGCAACACCATCCAGCTCTACCGCCGGGTCCGCTGGGGCACCCTCGCCACATTCCACATGCTCGACACCCGCCAGTTCCGCGACGACCAGGCCTGCGGCGACGGGATGAAGGTCTGCGCCGACGCCGATCTACCGGCCCGTTCGATCACCGGCGCGAACCAGGAGGCATGGTTGCTCGACGGACTCGGCCAGCACCTGAGCACCTGGGACCTCATAGGCCAGCAGGTCTTCTTCGCCCGCAACGTCAACTCGGCGGGTGCGATGAACATGGATGCCTGGGACGGGTACCGGGCCAGCCGGGCGCGGATCCAGCAGGGCATCATCGACCGCGGCGTACGCAACCCGGTCGTCCTCACCGGTGACGTGCATACGGCATGGGCCAACGACCTCAAGGCCGACTATGCCAATCCGTCGTCGGCGACGATCGGCTCCGAGCTCGTCTGCACCTCCATCACCAGCACCGGCAACGGAAGCGCCACCACGACGATCCCCAACGGATCGCTCAACCCGCATCTGCGCTTCTACTCCGAACGGCGCGGCTACGTCCGTACGCACATCACGCCGTCGCAGCTCACAGCCGACTTCCGGTCGGTGGCGACGGTGACCGAACACGGCGCGCCGGCGACCACCTCCCGGACCTTTGTCATCCACGACGGAAAGCCGGGGTTGGCCGATGCGTAAGCTCTCCGTACTCGGCGCAGCCGTCGCCGGCCTGGTCGCCGTCCTCGCCATGGTCGCCCCGGCCTCGGCGGCGGGTCCCTCGTCCTGGACGACCGCGAACAGCGACTCCGCCGGTGACCAGGACACCGCCTCGATCGCGGCCAACCGCCTCGGCGACGTCGCGGTGGTGTGGGAGGACGACCGCGACTCGACCAGCCCGGGCGACAACGCGCACAGCGACGTGTGGGTGCGGATGTACCGCAACGGCGTCTCGGCCTACGAGAAGAAGCTCTCGGCCGGCGGGACCACGGGCGTGGCCTGGCGGCATCTCCAACCCGACGTGGGACTCGACGACCGGGGCAACGCCGTCGTCGTGTGGGCGGAGGACCCGGACGGCAACGGGTTCTACAACATCACCTACCGTGTGCTGTCCCCGGCCGGCGCGCTCCTCGGCTCCGGCCAGGCCAACGCGAGCGCCGACGGCCAGCAGATCCATCCGCGCGTCGCGGTCGATCCGGACGGCGCGCCCAACAGCACCACGGCGGTGGCGTTCTCCGTGGTGTGGGAGGACATCCAGGGCACCGCGGCGGCGACGGTGAAGGCGGCCGGGTTCACCGGGACCACGACCAAGGCCTACGAGGTGACGGTCAACGCGGCCGGCGGCGCGCACCACAACCCGGACGTCGCGACCTCCGCCTCGGGCGACGCCGTCGTCGTCTGGGACGAGGACACCGACAACGACGGCGTCTACCAGATCGGTCTGGTGAAGCTGGCCAAGGCGAACGGGGCGGTCACGCTCAGCCGCCGCAGTGCCAACAGCCTCGGCGACGGGCAGCAGCAGCGCCCGGTCGTAGCTGCCGACTTCAACGGCGACTTCGCCGTGGCGTGGGAATCCGATCACACCGGGACCCGTGGCGTCTGGGCCCGATCGTTCACCGCGACCGGCACCGCCGGCTCGGCCGAGGTCGAGGTTTCCAGCGGAGCCGGACCGGGCAACCCCACCGTCGGCATCGACGACCAGCGCGACGCCGTGGTCGGCTGGAGCGTCGCCGGCACCGAGCCGGCGGTCTGGGCCCGGGGCCTCAACCCCGACGGCACCTTCACCGGCCGGTTGCCGGCCCAGTCCGTCAGCCAGGTCACGACCGGTCGGCAGGAGCAGCTCTCGCTGGCTTCCTCCCCGTTCGGCACACTCTCCATGTCGTACACCGATGACAACGACGGCAACACCTTCGACCAGGTCCTGCTGAGTCTGGGGGCGACCAACTCGGACTGGTGACGTCCTTTCGATCCGCGGACGTCCACCGGGCCACCCCGGGTGGGGAGATCCGGCAGTCGGTTCCGGAACCGCGCAAGAACGCGGTCCTGCGGCACCGCTGCCGGATCACCTCCGCGGAGCGGCCCGGAATCGGCTGTGCCTGTCGCGGCCTTCAGGAGTCGCCGCGACCCCATCGCCAAGAGCTCGGTTCCAGGCCTGCTTTCGGCGATCGACCGGAACGTCGAGCTAGAGGTGGGGACCAAGTGGTACGACCACAGACCGACGTTTCGAGGCCTGACCGGTGTCCTGTACGACGCCGAGGGCAAGGAGACGGTCAGCGGCAATCCGGTACTGCTGAAGAACGCGACGGCCGGGACCTCGAAGGTGTACGTCGTCGCCTATGCGAAGAACGGCGAATACGCCTATTCCGGCCCCTTCTCCCGCCTCCGCATCCAGCGAAACTCACGCCTGACGGTGAACGCCTCACCCGAGCCGGTCCGCAAGGGCAAGACCATCACCGTCACGGGCAAGCTGACCCGAGCCAGTTGGTGGGACGATCTGGAGTACCACGGCTACACCGGCCAGCCCGTCAGGCTACAGTTCCGCAAGCGGGGAATGAGCACGTACGCCACGGTCCGGACCGCATACAGCGACTCCCACGGCAACCTCAAGTCCACCGCGAAGGCCGCTGTGGACGGCTACTGGCGCTACTACTTCGCTGGAACGTCGACCACCCCGGCAGTTGGGGCCGCCGGAGACTACGTCGACGTCCGCTGACACCAGGACGCTTGTGAAATCCTGCCTCACTCACCGAGGCATGCGAAGCGCTGAGGAACGTGCTGCGCATCGCTGTGTCCCGCGGTGCGCGGCTGCCGACGTACGACCGTGGCAGCGGCTCGCCCCCAGTTCGACAGCGGCTCGGCGGCTACTTGGGCTCTCCCGGTAGCCGGCAAAGTACTGGAGAGGGCGTTTGCCTGACTACGGGAAGACCGTCCTCGTCAGCGGTTTCCACGACGACCGCTACGGATCACCCCCGTCTGCGCGGGGATAGCCGGGTGGAGATCCCGGTGACCTCTACGACCCGCGGACGACCCTTGCCTGCGGGGGAAGGACGCTGCTCGAGCCGCGCCGCGTGGCGTACTGCCGGACCACCCCCACCTGTGCGGGAAGGATTCCGGCGAGCTCTGGAGCCTCCGCATTGCCGACTTCGCGTCCGACCTGACCTCGATACGGATCACCCGCCGCCCCCGGAAACGGGACCAGGCCGTCGACCCGGTGGTGGAGGACGTTCAGCTCTCCGATCCCACCCGCGCGGCCCTGCACGCCTGGCTCACCGCCCGTGAGGCTCTGGTCGCCATGGCCGACTGCACCGTTGACGCGCTGCTGGAGTACTAGCGGCTCGTGGCCGGCGACTGCGCGCCGGCACGCGCCCGCTTACGACCGGAAAGACCCTGGAGAACCAGACCACCGCGCTGGTCTCCGCCCTGCCCGAACACCGCAAATCGCGTCGGCCACCCGACGACATTTCCCCCTCAACGACTCCTCATCGGTCAATCGCTGGTGAGACGTCTGGCCGACCGCCCCTACGGGTGCGTGTCCGTGATCGCGATGACCTCGTCAAGGCGGTCCAGGGCGGCCTGCAGGTCGTCGATCTTGCCCTGGATGCGCTCACGCTCGGCGCGCAGCATGGCTCGCTGCTGGGCGTCGGTGTGCCCGGCGACCCAGCACGGAAGGAGTTCGCTGATCCTTCGGCTGGTCAGGCCGGCGGCGAACATCTGCTGGAAGAAGCGGACCAGGAGGATGGCGTCCTGCCGGTACAGGCGCTGGCCGGACGGGCTGCGCTCCGCGATGAGCAGCCCCTGCTGCTCGTAGTAGCGCACGGCGCGTACCGAGACGCCGGCACCCCGTGCCACCTCGCCGATGCGGATCAACCGCTCGGCCGCGGCCGCTGTAACGGTCATGGTGATTCCTCTCACCCCTGGCCCTGAGGACCAGCACTTGCCTCTGACGTCAACGTCAGGTTCTAGCGTACCGGGCATGGATATCAACAACTCCGTCGCCCTTGTCACCGGAGCCAACCGCGGCCTGGGCCGCGCCTTCGCCCAGCGCCTGCTCGAACGCGGCGCCCGCAAGGTCTACGCGACGGCCCGCCGACCTGAGACCGTGGACCTGCCCGGGGTCGAGGTGCTGGCCCTTGACATCGCCGATCCCGCATCCGTGAGGGCCGCCGCCGAGGCCGCCCCGGACGTATCGCTGCTCATCAACAACGCGGGAATCTCTACGGGGACCGACCTGGTGACCGGTTCGCTGGACGCGGTGCGGCACGAGCTGGAGACCAACATGTTCGGCCACCTGGGAATGATCCGGGAGTTCGCGCCGGCGCTCGCCGGGAACGGCGGGGGCGCGATCGTCAACGTCCTCTCCGCCATGTCGTGGTTCGGGGGCAAGGGCGCCAATGCCTACCACCTGACCAAGGCCGCCGCCTGGGCCATGACCAACGGCGTCCGCCTGGAGCTCGCCGAGCAGGGCACGCTCGTCACAGCGGTACACCTCGGCTTGGCCGACACCGACATGGCCGCGGGCTGGCCCGTGGACAAGATCGCGCCGCCGGACCTGGCCGACGCGGCGCTCGACGGAGTCGAGGCGGGCTCCGCCGAGGTCCTCGCCGACCAGTGGAGTCGGGACGTCAAGTCCCGTCTTCCGCTGACGCCCGAAGAGTTCAACGCCGCAATGGACCGCGCCCTGGCGGCGCTGATGGCGGCCTGAGGGTCCCCTCCGACCGCACGGACCTCGGTCGGCTGCTTCTCGATCGGCCTCTCGAACTCCACCAACTGAACCGTTCCGGGTTCGGCAGTGCTCGGTGCCCGCCTGCTGGAGCGGCGATCCGCAGCCGCTCCGGCAGGACTCGACCTGATCAGCAGTCCGCCCTCCGGGGTCAGTGGGCGAGCAGGGTGTCGAGCCAGTCGAAGGCGCGCTGGTGGAAGAGGGAGATGGCACCCTCGTGGCAGTGCTCGCCGGCGCCTTCGTCCTCGCGGAAGAGGATCAGTTCCTTCTGGCAGGTCAGCTCACCGACGAGGCGCTTGGGCTGGCCCTGGAAGAACTGGTCGTTCTCGGCGTCGAGGACGAGTGTCGGGCAGGTGATGCGGTCGGCGATGCCGGCCATGGTGTAGGCCTCGCTGGCCTTGACGAGCTCGTCGAAACCGGAAACACCCAAGGCCCACCGGCCGTTGCGCACCACCCAGCGTACCTGGGTGTCCCGCGCCATCATCTCCTCGATGCCGCCGGGCGTCGCAGCGGCGCGGGCGGCCAGCGCCTTCACGACTTCGTGGAAGTCGTAGACACCGTCGTGCAGAACGCACGCTGCGATGCGGTGTTCGAAGGCGGCCGCCCTGGCGGCGAGGTAGCCGCCGAGGCTCGTGCCGATCAGTACGAGTTTCTCGGCGTCCAGCTCGGGCACGGTGAGCGCGAAGTCGACGGCCGGGGTGACCACGGCCTCCCAGTCGGGCCGGAAGTGCAGGCCCTGGTCGCGGACGGTGCTGCCCTGGCCGGGGCCGTCGAAGGTGAGGACGTTGTAGCCGCGCCGCAGCGCGCCCGCGGCGAACGCCAGGTAGTTCTCCTCGAGGGTGGAGTCGTACCCGCCGTGGTAGATCAGGGTCGGGCGCGGGGTCCCCGAGTCGTCGGCGAAGAACAGGTAGCCGGGCAGCGCGGTGTCCTCGTAGGGGATACGCACCGCGCGGGCCGGGGTGCCGAGCAGGCCGGCCGCGTCGGCGAACGTCTGCTGCGAGGCCCTGGCCAGCCGCGCCGACTCGGCGTCGTCGGCGGGGTTCTCCCGGCGGTAGAAGTCAGCGGTCCGGTAGTAGTTGGACGCGCGCAGCAGGGCTTCGCGGGCGCTGACCCGGTGACCGGCGGCCAGCGCGTCCCGGCCGATGCGCTCGACGCGCGCCGCCGTTGCGCCCCACCGGGCCGACCAGGCTTCCTCGTCTCCCTCGGGGATCTTCCGGCACGTGACCAGGACCTCACCCAGGTCGGCGCCGCCGTAGGCGGCATAGCCCGCGACCCGCAGCGCCTCGAAGGAGAAGGACTCGTCGTCGTAGAGGAACTTCATCTCCGGCTCCCTTCCCTGAGGGAACGGAACGGCACCGTTCCATCTAGCTCCGACCGTAACACATGGAACGGTGCCGTTCCGTTCGCTATGCTCGTGAGCGTGGCAGTGCAGCAGAAGAAGGGCCGGCCGGTGTCCGGCGGGGCGGTCCTGCGCGAGCGGGTGACCGAGGCGATCACCGAAGCGGCCTTCGGCGAACTCGCCGATGCCGGGTATGCACGGTTGTCGATGGTTGCGGTGGCCCGGCGTGCCGGGGTGGGCAAGGCCGCGCTCTACCGACGCTGGCCCTCGAAGCAGGCAATGATCACAGAGTTGATCCGCAGCAAGGTCACCGAAACGTTCCCCCGCACTCCGGCTACCGGCGACCTGCACACCGACCTGCGCGAACTGCTCGCGGCTTACCGCAGCCAACTGGCCAATCCGCTGTTCGCCCTGATCGGGGCCGAATTGCTCGCCGAATCCCGCCGCGACAGCACCCTGGCGACCATGCTTCACACGGAAGTGGCCGCGCCGCGGCGGCTCGCGGCACGCGCGATCCTGCAAGACGCGATCGACCACGGCGAACTCCCGCCCACGCTGGACATGGAACTCGCCACCGACCTGCTCATCGCGCCTCTCGTCTTCCGCATGGTGCTCATCGACGAGCACAGCGACGACGACTACCTCGAAACACTGACAGCCGCCACCCTCGCAGCCCTGAAGGCGGCCGTCCGCCGGCCCTGACCGTCAGGGCGGCCCGGCGACGGGCGCCAGGCTGTCCCACGTGCGGGGCTGGTGGTGAGCGATCCGCTCACCACCGCAGCGTCTGCACACGGTTCACCGCCGTCATGCCGGGCCCCTCCACGTGGTACGGATCGGACCCGGGCAGCCTCGGAACCGGTCCTCGCACGTCATCGGCGACAAAGGTCTCCAGCTTCCCGGAACCTGCGCGACGACTGCGCGGTGCGGTGCAGAAGCCGGCCGGGCGAGAAGCTGGACGCGTTCAGCAAGCTGGGCGCGTTCAGCAAGCTGGGCGCGCGGCCCCGGTTCTCCTCGCGCCGCTCTGCCTCGAGCCGATGCGAGATGGCGGGGCCCCGATTACTGCATGATCGTGCGTGGCAGGTGCCTCGGGTCGGCCAGGCAGTAGTAGAACTGGAGGACGTGGCCCCGCCCAATCTGGATCTGTGTGGGCTCGTAAGCGAGCGGATACGCGCCCGGGTCCGCCTCGACAAGCTCTCGGAGCTCCACCGCGGTCCAGCTTCCGCCACCGAACCGCGCTCGCCGCCGTCGACCGTCAGCAGCACTCAACCGGGCCGCCGCACTCGCCGCAGCACAGCTCATCGTCGGGTTCCGCCAGGTCCCGGAAGGTGAACTCCGCCGGCCAGCCGCCCGCCTTCCAGCCGCCCGCCTTCCAGCCGGGCGCGACGGGGACAGCTCCCACTGGTACTCCAGCGACGCTCGCTTCGACAGCCGTTCCCACTCTGCGTCTGCCAGATCGCCGCGCCCCATGTCCACATCAACGACCCGGACATCACGTAGTCACATGATCGGCCGGACAGCTCCCAGTACTGCAGGTCAGCTGCTGCAAGAGGCCGCCCTCACCAGTCAACTGGAGGCCGCTCGCGCGGGCCCGATCGACCAGCTGCCCGATCAACTGGTCGTTCAGCAGATCCGCCGACAGCTCGACCGGGCGGACCTCTTCAACCGCCTCGACAGAGGCAGTCACGTCGCTCATCAGGTGTTCTTCCTTGATCGGGAGTTACACCGTTTTTTTACAGTCCCCAGGCGGCGGCTTGGGCAGCCGGGCGGGCAGCGGGCCGAGCCAGGGTGCGAGCCAAGACGCGCTTTCCCGGGTACTCCGCAGGCCTGGTTGCGGCGTGTGAGTTGCGGCCGAACGAAGCACCGGAAGGGGGAAACCCTGAGTTCCTCCACTCGGGCTACCACCATGGAGACGACGTTCATTGGTTGGTTCCCTTGTTGGTATGGCAGACAATCGGCGTCCCACGGCGCTTCTTCTCGATCGACTCCCCTTGGTGACCAGTCTCGTAGGAGCCTCGGTATGGCGTGATGCGGCGAAGGGGTCGGTGCTGCTCCCGGTTGCCCTGGCAAGACTCGTCCTGGGCCTCAGGACGCATCGGGGGCTACTCATCCTGCGCGGGGGCTGCGGTGTGGTACTTGGACTGTTCGGCGCGGCGGTGGCGTTGTTGGCCGGCCAGGCAACGGGAAACGGGCTGTTATACCCCCTCATCGATGACCATGATTACCAGCACTCGTGGGGTGGACCCACGCTAGTGGGGGCCTGGGCAGCGCATGCAGCTCTCGCGATTCCGGTGGTGCTGGTCGCGCTCGGTGCACTGCGCGGTGTCACGGTTGCCGACCGGGCGCTTGACCGGGGTGCCTCCGGTGAACGAGTTCCGTGGTGGCCGGTCCTGCTGGCCGGGGTACTGGGGGTACTGACGGTACTGCTGGTCACAGCCTGGCTTCACCAGCTATAGAGTCGTCTCATTTGGTGAGTCTGCGATAGAAGATGAGGGTGCAGGCGATGCTGGTGTAGGCCAGGAAGTCAACGATGCCGTCCCAGGCGTGCGGATGGCTCGATGCCCTTGCGGGCGATGCGGTGGGCGATGCCTCGTTGCCGTAACCATCGTCGCAGGTGAGCGTAGTCGTAGGCGTTGTCCGGTCAGCGCCTGGCTGTCATGTTGTTCGCTCCTGAGATCCCGATAGCGATGACTCGCTTCGCTGCCCATTAGGATTCGGGCCTGTCAGGTCCCTCCTTTCAGGGCCCGCATGTTCACCGAGTCGATCGCGCACCGGCTCCAGTCCAGCTCGCCGCGTGTGCCGAGCTCGTCGAGCATCAGGCGGTGCAGTTTCGCCCACACCCGGGCCTTGGTCCATTCCGTGAACCGGCGATACGCAGTCGCTCCCGACGGCCCGAACGACGGCGCCGGCAACTGCTGCCACGTGCAGCCCGACGTCGCCACGAACACGATGGCCGCCAGCACTTCCCGATCCCCGTGCCGTCGCCGGCCACCGCCTTGCGGCCTGGTCGGTGCAGGCGGTACCACCCGTTGCAACAAGGCCCACAACTCATCCGGCACCAGCCGCTCAACGATCCCCACGCTCGCAGACTACCGAGCCGATTGAGATGCCTTCTTTGGCCCGCCTGGAGTTCCGCCTCGGGGTGGCACTCCTCGCACGGCGAGACGATGTCCACCTCCAGCGCCGCAAGCGCCTCCTGCCGGGTGAGTGTCCCCCCGGAAGCCTGCGAGCAACGCGCCCGGTGCAGGATGCCGTGCCCGCCACCCTCCAACGGCACGTGCGCGAGCTTCCACCCCGCCGCCAGCTACCGTCCGGCTGGCTCTGCCGACACCCGGCCCGGCACGCGGATGGCCTCCGGGGACCACCTGTACCGCCGCCAGTAGTGCACCGGCCACCCGTCGTCCTCGAGGAAACAGACCCTCATCAGCAGCGTGACGCGCCCGTCGGCGTGCTTGAACTTCACGAACACGGTCGCCTGATGCCGGTGGCCGCCGACTCGCACCTCCACCCGAGGCCGCCGGTCCGACGGGTAGGCCTCGACGTCCGCCCCGGGCACGCCCGTCGGCAGGTCCCCGTGGTGGACGCGCACTACATCGCTGTCGTATGCGGATCACGGCCCCGCCGGAGCACGAGGAGTTTCCCGCCCCGAGGGTTTCGGAGACGTCTGCGAGGTAAGGCGACCAGCCGGAGCCGCTCGTTTCGCCCCCCGTTCGGGCGGTTCCCCGAGAGGCTCCCCCCTCTCGGCGGTCACGCCTTGCAAGCCGGGGCCTGCTCCACTCAGGCCCCGGCCGGCGAGGAGGTTACATGGACGAGATGACCCGCATGCACCGCCCTGGCGAGAAAGTCCCCGCCAGCGGCATCTACGAATGCACCTGCGGTCAGGGCCACCGCTTCACCATCACGAGCACAAACGTGCAGGGCCACACCTTCCCGCCGGTACCGGAAAACTGCTCCGGAGTCGGCTGGAACCTGCTGATGCCCGCCCGCGCGGAGCGCAGCCCATAAGACAGCCGATGCGCCCGTCTGGCCGTGCGGGGCCAATGCAAGCGGTCAAGGCGGGCCTCAGACGCGGTCCCGTCAAACGCTGACCCGCCTGCCGCGGCAGGACCGCCACCCTTAGGAACGACCATGCGCATCAACAGCATCACCGCCCGCCGGGTCGCAGCCGCCGCCCTCGCGGCACCTATCCTCGCGCTCGTCGGGGTCGGCACGGCCGCTGCCGCGCCACAGCAGACCGCCACCGCCACCGCCACCCACCAGTCCGTCGTCGACCACGGCGGCTGCTGGGGTTACGGCTGCGGCTACGGCGGATACGGATACGGCGGCTATGGCTACGGACCCGGATTCGGGTACGGACCTGGCTATGGCTATGGATACGGACCCGGCTACGGCAACGGCGTCATAGTGATTCTCGGGTAACCGCACGGCTGGAACCTCATGATCCCCGCCCGCGCGGAGCGTAGCCCGTAGACCCCCAAGCAGCCCGCCCGGTTACGTGGTGAGTGCCGGGCGGGCGCCCCACGCGGCCCCGCCGGCGCGTCCTTCCCAACCCTCGGCGGGGCCGCCCTACTGCCCGGGGCCCTCGGCCGACGCCACGCGCCCGCGCCCCGCCAACTTCACGCCCTCGCCCCAAAGCCGCATCTGCTTTGCTGCGCGCCATCGTGGCGGGGCTCACTCACGCGTTCCCGGACCGTACGGTCTCTAACGCCCCCGGCACTGACCGGCCAGATGAGCATGCGGACGGGCGGTTCACCGGCGTGTCCTCGGGTACCCG
>NZ_JARAVL010000064.1:0-31265 GCF_033792725.1 Streptomyces sp. PA03-5A
GGGCGCGGCCGCGGGCGGCGACGCCGCGGGACGTGCGGGCCCGCCGCTCCTCACGGGCGCCGCGGGGCGCTCGCCGCGTTCGATCGCCCGCACCGCCGCGGCCAGGTCCGTGAGTTCGGCGGGGAGCTGCGCACCGACGCCCTCGGTCGAGGGCCGGGGCCGCCGGGGAGCCGCGGTCTCCTCGCCGGCGGCGCCCTCGGGCTCGGCGCGGTCCTCGCGGTCGTGGTCGTCGCGGTCCTCGGTCACGATGGCCTCCGTTGTACGGCGGACTACGGTCGGGGCCCGATCACAGCGTGCTCCAGTCGTGGTCCGGATAGCGGTGCACCGGCGCAGAGACGTCGTCCAGCGCCTGGCAGATCTCATCCGGAAGACTAAGGGTCTCCACTGACAACGCCGCAGCGAGCTGCTGGGCGTTGCGCGCACCGACGATCGGCGCGGTGACGCCGGGACGGTCCCGCACCCAGGCGAGCGCCACCTGCAGCGGGCTGGCGGCCAGCCCGTCGGCCGCTATGGCCAGCGCGTCCACGATGAGCCGGGCCGTCTCGTCCAGGTAGGGGGCGACGAAGGGGGCCATGTCCTCGGAGCCGCCGCGGGAGTCCTGCGGGGTCCCGTGCCGGTACTTGCCCGTCAGCACCCCGCGTCCGAGCGGCGAGGACGGCAGCAGCCCCACCCCCAGGTCCAGCGCGGCGGGCAGCACCTCGCGCTCGATGCCGCGCTGCAGCAGCGAGTACTCCATCTGCGTGCTGGCCAGCGGTGTGCGCGTCGGCACGGCCTGCTGCCAGGTGGCCGCCTTGGCCAGCTGCCAGCCGCAGAAGTTGGACACGCCGACGTAGCGGGCACGGCCGGAGCTCACGGCCAGGTCGAGGGCCTGCAGCGTCTCGTCCAGCGGGGTGGTCGCGTCGTACGCGTGCACCTGCCACAGGTCGACGTGGTCCGTGCCGAGCCGCTGCAGGGAGGCGTCCAGGGCGGCGAGCAGGTGGCCGCGCGAGGCGTCGAAGCGGCGGTAGGGGTCGGGCACGCTGCCGGCCTTGGTGGCGATCACCAGGTCCGAGCGCGGCACCAGGTCCTCGACCAGCCGGCCGAGGAGGTACTCGGCGCCGCCGTCCCCGTAGACGTCGGCCGTGTCCACGAGCGTGCCCCCGGCCTCCCAGAAGGCCTTGAGCTGGTCGGCGGCGTCGAGTTCGCCGGTGTCGCGCCCCCAGGTCAGCGTGCCGAGCCCGAGCCGGGACACGCGCAGTCCCGTACGGCCGAGGTGCCTTTGCTCCATGAGGGGTGAGATTACTGTGCGTCCGGGACCTTTGGGCAGGAGTGACGTACCCGACAGGCGCCGGCGCGCGCCCGGAGCGATAAGGTCCGGGGAACAACGACGTTACTCATCGGTAAGGGGATCGCCATGCGGCTCGGGATCAACCTCGGCTACTGGGGCGCCGGGATGGACGCCGACAACCTCGCCGTGGCGCAGGAGGCCGACCGCCTCGGCTACTCCGTGTGCTGGGCGGCCGAGGCCTACGGTTCCGACGCGCCCACCGTGCTGTCCTGGGTCGCCGCGCAGACCGAGCGCATCGACGTCGGCTCGGCCATCTTCCAGATCCCGGCCCGTACGCCCGCGATGACGGCGATGACCGCCGCCACCCTCGACTCCCTGTCCGGCGGCCGCTTCCGGCTGGGCCTGGGCGTCTCCGGCCCGCAGGTCTCCGAGGGCTGGTACGGCGTGAAGTTCGACAAGCCGCTGGCGCGCACGCGCGAGTACGTCGAGATCGTCCGCAAGGCGATGTCGCGGGAGCGGCTGAGCCACGAGGGCGAGCACTGGACGCTGCCGCTGCCCGGCGGCCCCGGCAAGGCGCTGAAGCTGACCGTGCACCCGGTGCGCGAGCACATCCCGCTGTACATCGCCGCGATCGGCCCGAAGAACCTGGAGCAGACCGGTGAGATCGCCGACGGCGCGCTGCTGATCTTCCCCTCCGCCGCCCACCTGGAGGACACCGCGCTCCGCCACATCCGGGCCGGCCGCGAGAAGGCGGGGAAGACCATGGACGGCTTCGACGTCTGCCCGACCGTGCCGCTCGCCGTCGGCGAGGACGTGGACGCGCTGGCCGACCTCTTCCGCCCCTACACCGCCCTGTACGTGGGCGGGATGGGCAGCCGCAAGCAGAACTTCTACAACCAGCTCGCGCAGCGCATGGGGTACGAGAAGGAAGCCGCCGAGATCCAGGACAAGTACCTGTCCGGCGACAAGGAGGGCGCCGCCGCCGCGATCCCGCGCGAACTCATCGACTCCACCACCCTGCTGGGCTCCGTGGAGCGGATCGCCGACCGGATGCAGGCCTACGCGGCCGCCGGCGTCACCACGCTGACCCTGGCCCCGGCCGGGTTCACCCTGGACGAGCGGGTCGCGGCGCTGCGCGCGGGCGTGGAGGCGCTGGAGCGCGCCGGACTCGCCGGCTAGGGGAGCGGGCGGCCCCTCGGCGCCTGGTCCCGGGCTCAGCCCGGGACCAGGCGCCCCATCATCCGCCCGAAGGCGATCAGGCGCGCTATCTGGCCGGGGCCGCCGTCGTCGAGGGACTTGCTGAACCGGAAGGCCTCCGGCCGGAAGCGGGCCGAGGTGACGCCGCCGTCGGCGTCGGCGTGCACCGCGCTCAGTTCCTGCGGCGTGGCGGTGGCCAGCACCACGAAGACGCCGCGGTCGATCCGCCGGCCCTGCTCGTCGCGGCCGACCAGGGTGCGCATGCCGACGTGGCCGATCGAGTCCAGGGGCAGCACCTGCACGGAGGAGTCCAGCACCCGTCCACCCGGCGCGTCCTCGTCGGCGACCTCCTCGCTGTGCCACAGGATGAGCCGCCGACCGTCGCAGACCGCGGCCTCCTGCCACACCGAGGTGCCGGCCTCCGTCAGGTCGACGACGCGTTCGAGGGTGAAACCGCGGACCCGCCGCCGGCCCAGGACGCCGCCGATCGCATCGAGGGCCACGTCCGCGTGGAGGAAGTAGGCGCGGGCCGCGTCGTCCAGGCGCGCGTAAGGGGCCCAGTCCGAGCCCGCCGGGCCTTTGGGGCGTGCCGTCGTCCGGCTGCGCGTCGCCTTGCTGAACATGACTTGGTCGTGACCCCTCCGAGGGGCTATGAAATCACGGGCACTTCGGCCGGCGGCGGGGCCCCTCGGTTTCCGCGGCCGTGGTGGGGGCTCGGGGGTCTTCCCCGCCACGGCCGTCACCAAACACAACGCTCGGAAGGGCCAGGGGTTACGTGCCCGGTGCCGGACGGCTCTCATCCGTTCGGCCGAGTTGACGCCCGGGCCTGTTGCCTCATGCTTTGCGGGCGACTTGACTTTTCTTTTGCGGATGCCCGATTCGCGCAGGAGGTACGTCATGCTCTCCGCCCGGAGTCTGTTCCAGGAGATCCTCGACAACGACGACTCCTTCCGGCTGTTCTGCTCGATCGCCGCCAGCGGTGAGTCGCAGGGCGGCTGGGAGAACGGCAGGATCGCCGCACTGGTCCCCGAGTCCCAGCGTGAACTGGCCCCCAAGATCGCCCGGCACGGCGCCGACGAGGACAAGCACGGCCGGATCTTCCACGCCCTGATGCGCAAGCGCGGTCTCGAACCCGTCCCGGTCCCCCCGGACACCGACTACACCGTGCTCCTCGAACGCGGCGGCATCGGCCTCGCCCACGACAAGCTGCGCCGCGACGAGCGCCTGACCGTGCGGGACATCGTCACCTACCTCGCCCACAGCCGGGTCACCGAGCAGCGCGCCTCCGAGCAGATGGCCCTGCTCACCAGGTACTTCGCGGACCACCCCGACATCGGCAGGGCGGTCCGCATGATCTCCGCCGACGAGGACAACCACCTCGCCTACTGCCACGAGGAACTGCTGCGCTTCGCCCACGCCGGCCACGGCGCGACCATCCAGCGGGTGCTGCGCGAGTGCGCCCACGCCGAGATCCGCATCTACCGCGACGTCAGCCTCGCCGTCATGGACCACATGGGCCGGATCCTCGGCTGGTCCGGGGCGAAGGCCGCGGTGCTGCGGGCCGGGATCCACGGGGCGTACGCGTACGAACGCCTGGGCGGCTGGCGGCGGATGGTCAGGCTCGCCATGCCCCAGCGCCTCGACGCCCTCGGCGGGCCCGAACCCGCGGCCGAACCGGCGGTCTGAGCCGCCCCCCGGCCGTTCGCCCGCACCCGCGTGGGGCCGGGAGACCGCTCAGAGCCAGCCGTGCCGTTTGAACGTCCGGTACAGCAGGATCTCGGACACGGCGATGAGTGCCAGGACCGCGGGATACCCCCACACCTGGTGGAGTTCGGGCATGTACCGGAAGTTCATGCCGTAGATCCCCGCGATCATGGTGGGTACCGCCGCCATGGCGGCCCACGCCGAGATCTTGCGCATGTCGTCGTTCTGCCGCACCCCGACCTGGGTCAGATGGGAGCTCAGCACGTCGCTGAGCAGCCGGTCGAGGCTGTCCACCAGCTCGTTGGCCCGCGTCAGGTGGTCGGCCACGTCGCGGAAGAAGGGCTGGGTGCTGGGGGCCACGTGCGGCACCGTGCCCGCCGAGAGCCGGATCATCGGCTGCATCAGGGGCGCGGTCGCCCGCCGGAACTCCAGCAGCTGGCGCTTGAACCCGTAGATCCGGCTCGCCGTGCTCTCGGCGCCCTGGCGCGCGACGGACCTGCGCACCTCCGGGGCGAAGACCTCCGTCTCCAGGTCCTCCAGGTCGGCCTGGAGATCGGCCGCGACCACCATGTAGTCGTCGACCACGGTGTCGCTGATGGCGTACATCACCGCGGTCGGTCCGTGCTTGAGGATCTCGTGCTCCGCCTCCAGACGGTGCCGGATCTCACCCGGGGCGATCGCCTCGCCGTGGCGCACGGTGACGACGAAGCCCTCCCCGACGAAGATCATCAGCTCGCCCGCGGAGACCGTGTCCCGCTCGTCGTCGTACGAGACCGGCTTGAGCACCAGGAAGAGCGAGCCCTCGTACACCTCCAGTTTGGGCCGCTGGTGGGCGCAGAGGGCGTCCTCCACGGCCAGCGGGTGCAGCCCGAACTCGCGGCTGACGAGGTCGAACTCCTTCTCCGTCGGCTCGTACAGGCCGATCCACACGAACGCCCCGTCCGTCGCCCGCGCCGCGTCCAGCGCGTCGGAGAGGTCGTCGGGGGCCGAGGTGCGCTCCCCGTCGCGGTAAATGGCGCAGTCGACGATCACACCTGTCTTCTTCCGCGCTACGTCGGCGCCACACCGGACAACCCGGGGTCGTATGGTGGCGGTCATGCCCACCGTGATCCTGGTCCGGCACGGCCGGTCCACCGCCAACGCGGAGAAAGTGCTGGCCGGACGGCTCCCCGGAGTCGCCCTCGACGAGACCGGACGTGACCAGGCCGCCGCGCTGGCCGCCCGGTTGGCCGGACTGCCGCCGGCCGCCGTGGTCACCAGCCCGCTGCAGCGGTGCCGGGAGACCCTGCAGCCGCTCCTGGACGCGCTGCCCGACGTCCCGCTCCACGTCGAGGAGCGCATCTCGGAGTGCGCCTACGGCGACTGGAGCGGTCGCAAGATCGCCGAGCTGGCCGACGAGCCGCTGTGGGGCGTGGTGCAGCGCTACCCCTCGGCCGCCGTCTTCCCCGGCGAGGGGGGCGAGTCGGTGCGCGCCATGCAGGCCCGCGCGGTCGACGCGGTGCGCGAGTGGAACGCCCGCATCGAGGAGACCCACGGACCCGACGCCCTCTACGTGATGTGCTCCCACGGCGACATCATCAAGTCCGTCGTCGCCGACGCCCTCGGCATGCACCTGGACCTCTTCCAGCGCATCGCCGTCGACCCCTGCTCGGTCACCGCGATCCGCTACACCCCGGAGCGGCCCTTCCTGCTCCGGCTCGGCGACACCGGCAGCCTGGAAAGCCTGCGCCCGAGGGAGCGGCCCACCACGGCCCCGGGCGACGCGGAGGTCGGGGGCGGTGCGGGCGCACCGTGATCAGCTTCCGCAGTAGGGTGGACCGGACCCCGAAGACACCGAGAAAACGGAGCAGGACGTGCCTCGTCAGGTGTTCCTCTACGACAAGCCCGAACGCTTCGTCGCCGGCACCGTAGGCCAACCGGGCCAACGCACCTTCTTCCTGCAGGCGAGCGCCGCCGGCCGGACGACCAGCGTTGCGCTGGAGAAGACCCAGGTCGAGGCACTTGCCGAGCGCATCGACGAGCTGCTGGACGAGGTCGTGCGCCGCACCGGCGGTTCCGCCCCCGTGCCCGCCGTGGCCCCCACGGAGCTGCTCGACAACAGGCCGCTCGAGGTCCCCGTCGAGGAGGAGTTCCGGGTCGGCACCATGGCCCTGGCCTGGGACGGCGCCGAGGAACGGATGATCCTGGAGGCCCAGGCGCTGGTCGAGATCGAGGCCGAGGACGAGGACGACCTCGAGGCCGCCGAGGAGATGCTCCTGCAGGACGAGGAGAACGGCCCGCCGCTGCTGCGGGTGCGCCTGACCGGCGCCCAGGCCCGCTCCTTCGCCAAGCGCGCTCTCGACGTCGTCGCGGCCGGCCGCCCGCCCTGCCCCCTGTGCAGCCTGCCCCTGGACCCGGAAGGACACGTATGCCCGCGTCAGAACGGGTACCGGCGGTCGGCGACGGCCTGAGCGGGGACATAGCCGCCGAGCTGCTCACGCACGGAGAACTGACCGTGCGCGGGCGGCTGCGCGACGCCTCCAACGCGGTGCTCTACTGCGCGGTCGAGCACGAGGGCGTGCGCGCCCACTGCGTGTACAAGCCGGTGGCGGGCGAGCGGCCGCTGTGGGACTTCCCCGACGGGACGCTCGCCCAGCGCGAGGTCGCCGCCTACCTGGTCTCCGAGGCCACCGGCTGGGGCCTGGTGCCGCCGACCGTGCTGCGGGACGGCCCGTACGGCGAGGGCATGGTGCAGCTGTGGATCGAGACCCCCGAGGAGGCCGGCGAAGGGCTCCTCGCCCTCGTCGAGGGGGACGAACCGGGCGACGGCTGGAAGGCCGTCGGCTTCGCCGAGGTGGGCGAGGGCCGCACCGCGCTGCTGGTGCACGCCGACGACACCCGGCTGCGCCGGCTGGCCGTCCTGGACGCCGTGATCAACAACGCCGACCGCAAGGGCGGCCACCTGCTGCCGGCCGCCGACGGGCACCTGTACGCCATCGACCACGGCGTGACCTTCAACACGGAGAACAAGCTGCGCACCCTCCTGTGGGGCTGGGCCGGCGAGCCGCTCACCGACGAGACCGCCGAGGTCCTCGGCAAGCTCTCCGCGGAGCTCGCTGACGGGGGTCTCGGGGCCCGGCTGGCCGAGCTCATCACGCCTGCCGAGCTCGACGCCCTGCGGGCCCGCGTCGCCGCGCTGCTGGGCTCAGGACGTCATCCCGAGCCCTCGGGGGAGTGGCCCGCGATCCCCTGGCCGCCCATCTGAAGGCCGGGGCCGGCCGTCCCGGGAGGACCCACCGTTCGTTTGTGGATCACGCGGGCGGTTAATCTCATGACATGCATGCCTGGCCCGCTTCCGACGTCCCTGCCCTCCCGGGCACCGGGCGCGACCTCCGCCTCCACGACACCGCGACCGGTGGCCCGGTAACCCTGAGCCCCGGTCCGGTCGCCCGCATCTACGTGTGCGGGATCACCCCCTACGACGCCACCCACATGGGTCACGCGGCCACCTACAACGCGTTCGACCTCGTGCAGCGCGTGTGGCTGGACACGAAGCGCCAGGTCCACTACGTCCAGAACGTCACCGACGTCGACGACCCGCTGCTGGAGCGGGCCGACAAGACCGGAGAGGACTGGACGGCCCTCGCCGAGCGCGAGACCACCCTGTTCCGCGAGGACATGACCGCGCTGCGGATGCTGCCGCCCGCCCACTACATCGGCGCCGTCGAGGCCATCCCGGGGATCGTCCCGCTGGTCGAGCGGCTGCGCGAGGCCGGTGCGGCCTACGAGCTGGACGGCGACATCTACTTCCACGTCGACTCCGACCCGCACTTCGGCAGCGTCTCCCGCCTCGACGCGGCCGCCATGCGCGTGCTGTCGGCCGAACGCGGCGGCGACCCGGATCGCCCGGGCAAGAAGAACCCCGTCGACCCCGTGCTGTGGCTCGCCGCCCGCGAGGGGGAGCCCAGCTGGGACGGCGGCAGCCTGGGCCGGGGCCGCCCCGGCTGGCACATCGAGTGCGTCGCCATCGCCCTGGACCACCTCGGCATGGGCTTCGACGTGCAGGGCGGCGGCTCCGACCTCGCCTTCCCGCACCACGAGATGGGCGCCTCGCACGCCCAGGTGCTCACCGGCGAGTTCCCCATGGCGAAGGCCTACGTGCACGCCGGCATGGTCGCGCTGCACGGCGAGAAGATGTCCAAGTCCAAGGGCAACCTCGTCTTCGTCTCCCAGCTGCGCCGCGACGGGGTGGACGCGGCGGCCATACGGCTCAGCCTGCTGGCCCACCATTACCGCGAGGACTGGGAGTGGACCGACGCCGTGCTCGCCGACGCGGTGGAGCGGCTGGCCCGCTGGCGCGCCGCCGTCTCGCGGCCCGACGGCCCGCCGGCCGAGGCGCTGCTGGAGGAGATCCGCGAGGCGCTCGCCGACGACCTGGACGCCCCCGCCGCGCTCGCCGCCGTGGACCGCTGGGCCGCCCGGCAGGAAGCCGAGGGCGGCACGGACACCGGTGCCCCCGGCCTGGTCTCCCGCGCCGTGGACGCCCTGCTCGGCGTCGCGCTCTGACGCCGCGGGAGCTGCCCGGCCCACCGCCTCCCCGGCTCCCCTGACGAACGCGGACGGCCCGGCCGCCGCCCCTGTGCGGGGCGGCGGCCGGGCCGTGTCCGACGCGTGCCGGTCGGGTCACTCCCCGTCGGCGCCGTCCTCCTTCTCTTCCCGGTCGTCCTTGGGCTTCTGCGACATGTCCCGCAGGTAGGGGCCCGCGTCGGACTCGCCCGACTGCGGGTCACGGCGCCGCAGGTAGCGCTCGAACTCGCGGGCAATAGCCTCGCCCGAGGCCTCCGGCAGCTCCGCCGTGTCGCGGGCCTCCTCCAGCGTCTGGACGTACTCGGCGACCTCGCTGTCCTCGGCCGCGAGCTGGTCCACGCCGACCTGCCAGGCACGCGCGTCCTCCGGCAGCTCGCCGAGCGGGATGCGCAGGTCCAGCAGGTCCTCCAGGCGGTTGAGCAGCGCCAGCGTCGCCTTCGGGTTCGGCGGCTGCGACACGTAGTGCGGCACGGCGGCCCACAGGCTCACCGCCGGGATGCCGGCGTGGGTGCAGGCCTCCTGGAGGATGCCGACGATGCCGGTGGGGCCCTCGTACCGGGACTCCTCCAGGCTGAGCGCGGTCGCCAGGTCCGGGTCGGAGGTGACGGCCGTGACCGGCACCGGACGGGTGTGCGGGGTGTCACCCAGGAGGGCGCCCATCACCACCACCATCTCGATGCCGAGCTCATGGGCGAAGCCCAGGATCTCGTTGCAGAACGAGCGCCAGCGCATGCTGGGCTCGATGCCCCGTACGAGGACGAGGTCTCGTGGCTTGGGGGTCTCGATGCGGATGACGGACAGCCGCGTGGTGGGCCAGGTGATCCGTCGCGTGCCGCCGTCCATCCAGACCGTGGGGCGGTTGACCTGGAAGTCGTAGTAGTCCTCGGCGTCCAGCGCGGCGAACACCTCGCCCTTGAACTCCCGGTCCAGATGCCCGACCGCGGCGGAGGCGGCGTCCCCGGCGTCGTTCCAGCCCTCGAACGCGGCCACCATGACCGGGTCGATCAGCTCGGGAACCCCCTCGAGCTCGATCACCCAGCGCCTCCTTCCGGCCGGAAGGGGGATGGTGCCACCCCCGCCGGCTGCCGTTCCTTCGCGTGCTGCACCAGCCTACGGCTTCACGAGACAGGTGCCGCCGCCTTCGTAGGGGGATGATCCCCAGAGTCATCCGACGTACGCGTCCGGTCAGCCACCGCTCCACGCCGAGCGGTACGCGGCCCAGTCCGAAGGCGTGGCAGCGAAGTCGACGTACAGGGCGAGCCCGAAGCGCTCGCGGGCGGGCGCCTCGCGGGCGAGGCCGAGCCGGGCGCCGCGCACGGCGGCCGTGACCGTCTCCGCCCAGGCGTGCCGGCCCAGGTTGTTCGTGTGGTACCCGGGCAGGCCCACGAGCAGGTCGGTGCCCGGCGGCGTCACCTCCAGGGCGAGGGCGGTCTGCTGGGCCACGTAGCCTCCGTAGAGGCCCTCCAGGGGGAGGGCGGTGTCGTAGGTCATCATCGCGACCTGGTCCACGCGCCGGGCCACCTGCGCGAAGTACCGCTGCGACCACCACTTGGGGTGGTGGAACAGCGGGCCGCTCACCGAGTGCAGGGAGGGCAGCGGGTCGATCTGGTGCGTCGCCACCGACAGCGGCACGCCGCGGGTGGCGGTGAGCCGGTGCACCGAGTCCAGCAGCGAGAGGAAGCCCTCGTCGTCGGAGTACATCGGCTCCAGGTCCAGGTGGACCCCGTCGAACCCGGCGGCCAGCACCTGGGCCGCGCTGTCCCGTACCCGGGCGCGGGTCGCCGCGTCGTCCAGGTGCAGGCCCTCGGAACCGTCGTGCGACAGGACCTGGCCGAGCCACGCCTGGACGCGCACCCCGGGCAGCGCGGTGTGCATCCGGCGGATCATGTCCCGCGCTCCCGGGTAGAGACCCGCGTCGAGGCGGCCGTCGAACTCCAGGGGCCCGGTGTGCACGTACAGGTCCCGGGTGCCGCTGCCGCGCAACTCCCGGGCCAGCGTCTCGAGGTCGGCGTCGTCGCGGCCGCCGTCGACCCAGGCGTGCCCGAGCCACACCGCGTTCCGGTCACGGTTGGCGCCGGCGCCGGACGGGTCGCCGGTGTACTCCAGGCGCAGGGCGACCCCGGCGGCGAGCACCGGGAGCAGGACGGCGAGGACGACCAGCAGCGCGCCGCGGCGCAGCGTACGGGCCGAGGGGCGGCGCAGGCGCAGCCGGGGGCGTGGATTCATCCGATCCCTCTTTTCGATCACTCTGACGAATGACCGGACGCACCCGGGCCCGGGGTGGTTCGCCCGCCGGCGGGATCCCGTGGGGACCCGCCGGGCCTCAGAGCGTGGACCGCAGCCACTGCTCCACGCTCGCGACGTGCACCGTCGCCCAGGACCGCGCCGCCTCCGCGTCCCGGTCCCGCAGGGCCGCCAGGATCGCGCGGTGCTCGTGCAGGGTGCGGCTCACCGCGTCCTCCTGCGTCAGCCCGCGCCAGATCCGGGCCCGCGTGGTTGGCCCGGACAGCCCGTCCAGCAGCGAGCACAGCACCGAGTTGCCCGAGGCCTGGACGATGCCGCGGTGGAACTCCAGGTCGCACGCGACCAGTTCCTCCACCGACGGTGCCGCCCCCAGTGCCTCCAACTGCTCGGTCAGCACGTCCAGCTGGGACTCGGCGATGCGCGCCGCCGCCATCGCGGTGGCCGCGGGCTCCAGGATGCGGCGCACCGCGAGGAACTCCAGCACGGTGTCGTCGCGGTGGAAGTCCACCACGAAACTCAGCGCCTCCAGCAGCAACTGCGGGTCCAGGCTGGTGACGTAGGTGCCGTCGCCCTGCCGTACGTCCAGGATCCTGATCAGGGACAGCGCGCGGACCGCCTCGCGCAGGGAATTGCGCGACAGCCCGAGCTCCGCGGCCAGTTCGCTCTCCTTGGGGAGCCGGTCGCCGGGCCGCAGCGCGCCGGAGACGATCATCCCCTTGATCTTCTCGATCGCCTCGTCGGTGACCGCCATGAGCCCCTCGCCTCCCCGGACATCCGATGTATCGGGCCATTATGCCCGCACCGCCGAAGAGCCGGGGCCTTCTGGCGGAGGTCCGATCCGCCGCCCCGCGACGTCCCGAACCGCGGAACGCCGAAAGGCCGTGCCCGCTGTCGCGGACACGGCCTTTGGCGTGTGAAATCACCGTCGGGACGACAGGATTTGAACCTGCGACCCCTTGACCCCCAGTCAAGTGCGCTACCAAGCTGCGCCACGTCCCGGTGACGTTCCCCGGGGCGCCGCCCCGGAAGATCACGTACAGAGGAGGATACCCGAACCTCGCTGATCAGCCGAATCGCTCGATGCGGATCCGGTCCAGCGGCTGTCCGGAGGCCGCCAGCAGGCGCGAGGCGTGCTCGGCGAAACCGTTGCCGCCGCAGACGTAGGCCTCCCAGCCGCCCGGTGGCGGCTCCGCGAGGTGCGGGGCCAGGTGGGCGGCGGTGAGGCGGCCCTCGGTGCGGGTGAGCAGCACGGTCGTCTCCGGACCGTACTCGGCGGCGTAGATCAGGTCCTCGCGGGTGCGGGCCGAGACGATCAGCCGCAGCGGCACGTCCAGGCCGCGCAGCCGGCGGTGGCGCACCATCGACATCAGCGGGACCACCCCCGATCCGGCGCCCAGCAGCAGCGCCGGATGGTCCCCCGTCCAGGCGAAGAAGCCGCTGTGCGGGCCGCGGACCTCGACGGAGTCGCCCGGCCGGGCGACGGTGTGCAGGTGCCCGGACACCTCGCCGCCGGCCACGTGGTCGAGGGTCAGCTCGATGTGGCCGGAACCGTCGGGGGCGGAGGCGACCGAGTAGTTGCGCTGCGCCGTGTAACCGTCGGGGGCCGTGAGGCGCAGCGTCAGGTACTGGCCGGGCAGGTGGCCCGCCCAGCCGGGCACCGCGAGCCGGAAGGTGGACGTGCGCGGGGTCTCGCGGCGGATCTGCGTGATCACCGCGCGCCGCCAGACCGAGGAGGCGGCCTCGGGGACCGCGATGCGGCCGGGCACGGCGAACCGGGCCGGCGGGACGAACGCCGGGGCGGGCGCGGGGGTGGAGAGGTCAGTCATGGGCGTAGCGCTGCTCCTGCCAGGGGTCGCCCCGGTGGTGGTAGCCGTTCTGCTCCCAGAAGCCCGACTCGTCGTGGTCGAGCAGGCGCAGGCCCGCGATCCACTTGGTGCTCTTCCAGAAGTACAGGTGCGGGACGATCAGCCGGGCCGGGCCGCCGTGCTCGGGGGCGAGGGGAGCGCCGTCGTACTCCCAGGCGATCCAGGCGCGGCCGCCGGTGACGTCCGCGAGCGGCAGGTTGGCGGCGTAGCCGGTGTGGGACCAGGCGACGACGTGGGTGGCGGCGGGGGAGGGGCGCACGGCCTCCAGGAAGGCGTCGACCGACACCCCGCCGAAGCGCACGCCGAACTTGGACCAGCCGGTCACGCAGTGGATGTCGCCCCGGTACGCGGAGCCGGGCAGCGCGTGGGCCGCGTCCCAGTCCCAGGTGTGCGGGCGGTCCACCAGCCCGTCCACCCGGAACGTCCAGTCCCCGGCCGCGATCGTGGGCGTGACCTCGGCGGACAGGACCGGCCACGTGTCGCGGGCGTCGTACTGGCCGGGCGGCAGCCGCGGGTCGCGGTCGGCGGCGCGGCCGCGCCCGGTGAAGCCGCGGGTGGGTTCGACGGCCGAGGTCATGCGGGGTGCTCCAGCTCGAGCTCCTCCAGCTCGCGCAGCGCGGCCGGTTCGTCGAGGGTGAGCAGCACACGGTCGCGCATGAGGACCCGGCCGTCGACGACGGTGTCCCGTACGTCCGCGGCCGCGGCCGCGTACGCCAGCATCGACCAGGGGTCGTGGCGCGGCGTGAGGTGCGGCCCGCCGAGGTCGAGGACGGCCAGGTCGGCGCGCTTGCCCGGCTCCAGGGAGCCGAGGTGGTCGGCGAGGCCCAGCGCGCGGGCGGCCTCGATCGTCGCCATCCGCACCGCCTGTTCCGCGCCGACGGCGGTGGGGTCGCCTGCGGCCTTGTGCACCAGCGCGGCGGTCCGCACCGCGCCCAGGACGTCGAGGGTGTTGGAGCTCACCGCACCGTCGGTGCCGAGGCCCACGGTGACCCCGGCGGCCAGCAGCTCCGGGACACGGGCGATGCCGCAGCCCAGCTTCAGGTTGGAGACCGGGCAGTGCGCGACGGACGTGCCGGTCCTGGCCAGGGCGGCGACCTCGTCGTCGGTCAGGTCCACGGCGTGCGCCAGCAGCACGTCGGGCCCGAGTACCCCGAGGGAGTCCAGCAGCTCGACCGGCCGCTTGCCGTGCGCCCCGGCCACCATCGCGACCTCGGCCGCGTTCTCCGCCGCGTGGACGTGCAGCAGCGCGCCGTGCTCGCGGGCGAGCGCGGTGATCGCGACGAGCTGCTCGGGGTCGAGGGTGTAGGCGCTGTGCGCGAAGACCACCGGGCGGGTGCCCGGCGCCCGGCCGGTGCGCGCGGCCAGGTCGGCCGCGGCCCAGGCCATGCGGTCGCCGTACGGCCGGCCGTCCGGCGGCCCGGGCACGTCCATGAAGGTCGGACCGGCCAGCAGCCGCCAGCCCGCCGCCCGCGCGGCCTCCTCGGCGGCCTCGTGGAACCAGTACATGTCCAGGCCCGTGGTGACCCCGGCCCGTACGCTCTCCGCCACGGCCACCCGCACCCCCGCGGCCACCGCCCGCGGCGACAGCAGCTCGGCCTCGCGGGGGATCACCCGGGCCAGGAACTCCTGCAGGTCGACGTCGTCGGCGCAGCCCCGCAGCAGGGTCATCGCCAGGTGGGTGTGCGTGTTGACCAGCCCGGGGAGCACCAGGCACCCCGAGGCGTCGATCTCCTCGGCGGCCCGGTACGCCGCGCGCACCTGCGCCGTCGGTCCCACGGCGAGGATCTCGCCGTCCCGGACGGCGACCGCGCCGTCGGTGACGACGGTGCCCGCCGCGTCGACGGTCAGCACATCGCCGCCGTGCACCAGCAGATCGGCGTCCTGAGCGCTCACTTCTCGTCGCTTCCGTACTCGGTGGCCAGCAGATGCAAGGCGTCCAACGTTACCCGGCTGCCGCGGGCGACCCCCTCGGCGACCACCGCCCGGTGCGGGTCGTAGCCGCCGGTGGCCTCCACGTCGACCAGGTCGTCGGCGTTGGCGCCGTCGACGACGAGCGCGCCGCCGGCCACCAGGCCGCGCGTCGAGGCCAGCACCAGCAGGGCTGACAGCTCCATCTCGATCGCGGCGATCCCTGCCGCCGCGTACGCCGCGCCGGGCAGCGGCAGGAAACCCGGCTGGAAGGCCGCACGCGTCCACACCACGCCCCGGTGGTGCGGCGCCCCCGCCGCCCGTGCCGCCCGCTGCAGCGCCAGCACCGCCTCCGGCGTCGCGAACGCCGGGTACTCCGGCGGCAGCAACTGCTGGGTGACCCCGTCGTCCCGCACCGCGGCCTCGGCGATCACCAGGTCGCCGTCCCCTATCCCGGCGCGGATCGCGCCCGCCGTGCCGAGGCGCAGGATCGTACGGACGCCGGCGTCCGCCAGCTCCTGGAACAGGCACATCGCCCCCGGCCCGCCGACCCCGTGCGAGGACACCACGACGGGGGTGCCCTTCCAGGCGCCGGCGAAGGTGCGGTACTCGCGGTGGTGCGACACCTCATGCGGGTCCGTGAGCAGGGAGGCCACCTCCGCCGCGCGCGCCGGGTCGCCCACGACGACCGCGTGCGCGGGCAGCCCGGAGCGCGGGATGCGGGAGATGGGCAGCTGATCCGTGGTCATCGGGCCTCCGGGCCGGGCGGGACGATGCTGTGCGGATCACCTTAGGACCCCGGCTCAGGCCGTCCGACGCCGGAGCAGCGCGAAGCAGGCCCAGCAGGCCAGGGCGGCCAGGGCCAGCACGATGCCGGTCTCGACGAGCTGCAGGGGCCAGTAGTGCGAGGCGGGATGGACGAGCGCCTGCGCATCCCCGAGCCCGACGCCGTCGACGGGCTTGTCCACGCGCTCCGCCGTCCAGTCCGTGGCACCGAGGTGTGACAGGCCGGTCCGGACCTTCGGCCACAGCGCGGAGCGGTACAGCCCCGCCGTGACGAGCACGAGGGAGGTGCCGAAGAAGGCCAGGCCCAGTCCGCTGAGCGTGCGCCGCATCAGCATCCCGGCCAGCGCGCCCAGAACCAGGGCGAGCAGCACGTGCGCGACCAGGACCGGGCCGGTGGAGAGGAAGATGTCGTTCTCGTACCAGCCGGGGCGGTCCTGCGGGTGGCCCGTGCTCCACACCCACCGGAAGAGCAGCGTCAGGCCGGTCGTGCCACCGGTCAGCAGCAGGGCCGGTACGGCGAGCTTGGCGGCGAGCCAGCGCGTGGGGGTGACCGACTGGACCCAGGCGAGCGCGGCGGTCCCCCGCTCCAGTTCCCGGCCGACGAGGGCGCCACCGGCGAACACCGCGACGGCGAGCGGAAGGAGCGCCATCACGCGGCCCTGCAGGTGGAGGGGGACGTAGGCGTCGAACGGCTCCGGGTCGATGCAGCGCGGGGCGCAGGCGGGGTCGTACCGCGGGTCCCCCGCGCTCAGCCACAGGGTGTGAAGGAGCCAGCCGGATCCGGCCGCCACGAAGGCGATCCACAGCCACAGGGCCACGCGGTGCAGGCGCACCACCGACCGGGTCAGGCCGGACAGGACGGGCGGGCGCGGCGATGGGGCGACGGCGGTCATACGACGGCCTCCTGGCGGGACACGGGTGCGGGCGTGGCGTCGGCGGTGAGCAGGGCGGGCGCCCCGGGGTTGCGCAGATGGGCCAGGACCAGCTCCTCGAGGGTGGGTTCCTCCACCAGCCAGTCGCCGTCCTCCAGCGCTCCGGCGGGGCGGACCAGCGCGGTGCGTCCGCGCCCGTTGACGTGTTCCTGGACGACGGTGTGGGGGCCGAAGTCCCCGCCGGTGCCGGTGACGCGGCGGTGCGCGGCCAGCAGGTCGTCGGTGTCGCCGGCCAGCCGGACCCGGCCCTCGCCGAGGAGCAGCAGGTGGTCGCAGACGCCGTCGAGTTCGGCGACGACGTGCGAGGAGATCACGATGGTCGTACCGCGCTCGGCCGCCGTGGCCATGAGGGCGCCGGTCAGCTCGTGGCGGGCGAGCGGGTCGAGGTCGGCCATCGGCTCGTCCAGGAGCAGCAGTTCGGCCCGCTTGCCCAGGGCCAGGGCGAGCGCGACGCGGGTGCGCTGACCTCCCGACAGGGCACGGACGCGGTCGCGGGGCGTCAGGCCGCCGCCGTACGCGACGCGTTCGGCGGCCTCCCGGTCCCAGTGGCCCGGGTTGAGCTCGGCGCCGAGCCGCAGCGTCGCCGCCACGGTGAGCTGTGGGTGGAGCGGCTTGTCCTGGGCGACGTAGGCGAGCCGGGTGCGGGCCGCGCCGGGGGTCGTACCCCACACGCGCAGCTCCCCCTCGGTGGGCCGCAGCAGCCCCGCGGCGAGCGCCAGCAGTGTCGACTTGCCCGCGCCGTTGGGCCCGACGAGCGCGCAGATCCGGCCGGCCGGCAGCCGGAAGGAACAGTCCCGCAGGACGGGGTCCCGTCCCCACGCGTACCGCAGACCGAGCCCGGCCGCCTCCACGGCAGCCGTTTCCTGATTCATCTCTCCCCCTCGGAGAACTCCTGGTCGAGCACGGAGTGGAACAGCGCCGCGGCGTCCTCGCGATCGAGCCCGGCGGCACGCGCGCGGCGCATCCAGTCGGTCAGTTCGCCCGCGAGCGGCGAGTCGGCCGGGCCGGCGCCCAGCGACTTCTGGACGAAGGTGCCCAGGCCCCGGCGCGCCTCCACCAGGCCCTCGCGCTCCAGTTCGCGGTAGGCCTTGAGCACGGTGTTGGGGTTGACGGCGGTCGCCTCGACGACCTCGCGGGCCGTCGGCAGCCGGTCGCCGGGCTCCAGCAGGCCCAGCCGCAGGGCCTGTTTGGTCTGCTGGACGATCTGGAGGTACGTGGCGACACCGCTGCGGCGGTCGATGCGGAACTCGACCATGCGCGAAACACCCTTTCACTAAGCAAGTGGTGAAAGGGTGGGGCCTGGACTGACGTCCTGTCAAGCCGCAGGCGGGGGCGGGGCGGGGGCGGCCGGCCGGGACGCTTCGGCGTGCGCCGAAACGTCCGGGGGCCATGCTGGGGACATGGTGCGAAACGACCACGCGGGAAGTGCCCTCGCCGCCCTCGCGGCACTGCTCGCCGACGAGACGCGGGCCGCGATGTGCCTGGCGCTGCTCGACGGCCGGGCCTGGACCGCGGGGGAGCTGGCCCGCCACGCCGGAGTGGCGCCCTCGACCGCCAGCGAGCACCTCGGCCGGCTCGTCGCGGGCGGGCTGCTCACCGAGGAACGCCAGGGCCGCCACCGCTACGTACGCCTCGCCGACGCCCGTACCGCGCAGCTCGTCGAGGACCTCGCCGCGCACGCCGGGCCGCCGCCCGCCGCGCCCCGCACCCTCGGGCAGGCGGGCGCCGGGAGTGCCATGGCCCGCGCCCGTACCTGCTACGACCACCTCGCCGGACGCCTGGGCATCCTCGTCACGGACGCCATGACCGACCGCGGACTGCTCCGGCAGAGCACCGGCTTCGCCCTCACCTACGCGGGCGTGGAGTGGTTCACCGGGCTCGGCGTCGACCTGGCCGCCGCACGCACCGGCCGCGGTCCGCTCGCCCGGCCCTGCCTGGACTGGACGGAGCGACGGCCGCACCTGGCGGGCGTCGCCGGGGCCGCGCTGTGCGGGCACGCCCTCGCGTCCGGCTGGTGCGTGCGCATCGGCAGCGGCCGCGCCGTCAAGCTCACCGCGCGAGGCCGCACGGCCCTCCACACCCACCTGGGCATCCCGCCCGACGCCCTGGAGGCACCCACCCCATGAACCGCTTCGAGGCCTTCCGCGCCCTCCACCGGGCCGGGCGCCCGCTCTTCCTGCCCAATGCCTGGGACCGCGCCTCCGCGGCCGCACTCGCCGCCCGCGGCTTCCCCGCGATCGGCACCACCAGCCTGGGCGTCGCCGCCGCGGCGGGACTGCCGGACGCGGCCGGCGCCACCCGCGAGACGACCCTGTGGCTCGCCCGCGACCTCGTCCGGCTGCCCGCCCTGGTCAGCGTCGACATCGAGGGGGGCTTCGGCTCCACGCCCGAGGACGTCGCCGAACTCGCCGCCGCCTTCGAACGGCTGGGCGTCGCGGGCGTCAACATCGAGGACGGCCGCCCCGGCGGAGCGGGCCTGACCGACCTCGCCGAGCAGGGCGAGCTCATCGCCGCGGTCAAACGCACCGCCCCCGGGCTCTTCGTCAACGCCCGCACCGACACCTACTGGCTGGGCACCGCCGGGCAGGACCCGCAGCACGAGACCCGCCGCCGTGCCGCCGCCTACCTCGCCGCCGGCGCCGACGGGATCTTCGTGCCCGGCCTGGCGGACGAGAGTGTCATCGCCGCGCTCGCGGCCGGCCTCGGTGCCCCGCTCAACGTCCTGCTCCCGCCGGGCGGCCCCGGGCTGCCGCGCCTTGCCGCCCTCGGGGTGAGCCGGGTCAGCACCGGCTCGCTGCTCTTCCGCGCCGCGCTCCACGCCGCCGTGGAGACCGCCGGGCACGCCGAGCGCGGCACGCCGCTCCCGGCGGGACTGCCCTCGTACGCCGACGCCCAGGACCTCGCGGCCGCCTACGCGCCGGTGGAAACGCGGCGGCCCGGGCGTCCGGGGTGAGCGGGGAGGTCCTGCCGCTCACCCCGGGGCGCCCGGGCCCACGGGTCGGGGGTGTCAGTCGCGCCGGCCGGCCAGCAGCGACTCGACCCGCTCCCGGACGTCCGCGGTGTCCAGGCCGCGCACCGTCACGGTGGTGCGGCGACGCAGCACGTCGTCCGCCGTCTGCGCCCACTCGTGGTCGCGGGCGTACACGACCTGGGCCCAGATCTCCGGGCCCTCGGGGTGGATCCGCTCCCCGAGCGCCGGGTCCTCGTTGACCAGCCGGGCGATGTCGAAGGACAGCGCGCCGTAGTGGGTGGCGAGGTGGCGTGCCGTCAGCGGGTCCAGGCGCCGCCCCGGCTCCCGGTCGACCAGCAGCCGGTGGGCGACCGCGTTGGGGTTGGCGACGCCCGGCAGCGGGACCCGCCTGGGCAGGTGGTCCAGCGGCTCCATGTCCTCGTTCAGCGGACCGCCGGGCAGCTTGGCGAGCTTGGCCATCACGGTGCGGCCGATGTGCCGGTACGTCGTCCACTTGCCGCCCGCCACCGACAGCATGCCGCCGCTGCCCTCGGTGACGACGGTTTCGCGCTTGGCCTTCTCCACGCCGCCGGGGCCGCCGGGCAGCACCCGCAGGCCCGCGAAGGCGTAGGTGATCAGGTCGCGGGACAGGTGCTCGTCGCGCACCGAGTGGGCGGCCTCGTCCAGGATCTGGGTGATGTCGGCCTCGGTGGCCCGCACGTCGGCCGGGTCGCCGGTGTACTCCTCGTCGGTGGTGCCCAGCAGCAGCTGGTCCTCCCACGGCAGGGCGAACGTGATGCGGTACTTGTCGATGGGGGTCGCCATGGCGGCCCGCCACGGGGCCTTGCGCTTCAGGACGATGTGGGCGCCCTTCGACAGCCGGATGCTGGGGGCGGCGCCCTTGTCCTCCATCCGCCGCAGGTGGTCGACCCACGGGCCGGTCGCGTTGAGCACCAGCCGCGCGTCGACGCCGAACTCGGTGCCGTCCAGACGGTCCTTCAGGTCGGCGCCGGTGACCCGGCCGTGGGTGAAGCGCAGGCCGGTGACCTCGGCGTGGTTGAGGACGACGGCGCCCGCCTCGACGGCGGCGCGCACCGTCATGACCGCCATCCGCGAGTCGTTCATCTGGTGGTCGTAGTAGACCGCGACGGCCTTGAGGTTCTCCGTGCGCAGGGCGGGGTTGGCGGCCGCCGCCCTGGCCGGGGAGATGATCCGGCCGACCCCGTCGCCGAAGGCGGACAGCGCCGAGTAGGCGAAGACCCCCGCCCCGAGCTTGGCGGCGCCGACCGGGCCGCCCCGGTAGACCGGCAGGTGGAAGGTGAGCGGGTTGACCAGGTGCGGAGCCACGTCCCTGGCCAGGACCCGCCGTTCCATGTGGTTCTCCGCCACCAGCTTGACCGCGCCGGTCTGCAGGTACCGCAGACCGCCGTGGACGAGCTTGGAGGAGGCGGAGCTGGTGGCGCCGGCGAAGTCGCCGGCGTCCACCATCGCGACCCGCAGCCCCGACTGCGCGGCGTGCCAGGCCACGGAGGTGCCCAGGATGCCGCCGCCGATGACCAGCAGGTCGTAGGTGGCGCGGCTCAGCAGTTCCCGGGTCTCGGCGCGGCCCGGGTTACGGCCGGCGGTCGGACGCGTCCCGAGGGCCGGGACGCGCTGCAGCGTGGTCATGATCGGTTCACTTCTCCTCTTCGATCCAGCCCATGGTCCGCTCGACGGCCTTGAGCCAGTCCTTGTACTCGCGGTCGCGGACGTCGGCGTCCATGCGGGGGGTCCATTCGGCGGCCCGGCGCCAGTTGGCGCGCAGTTCGTCGGTGTCCGACCAGAAGCCCACGGCCAGACCGGCGGCGTAGGCCGCGCCCAGGCAGGTGGTCTCGGCGACCAGCGGACGCACGACGGGCGCGTCCAGGAAGTCGGCGAGGGTCTGCATCAGCAGGTTGTTGGCGGTCATGCCGCCGTCGACCTTGAGCGCGGTGAGCTCCACGCCCGAGTCCTTGGTCATGGCGTCGACGATCTCCCTGGTCTGCCAGGCGGTCGCCTCCAGCACGGCGCGGGCGATGTGGGCCTTGGTGACGTACCGGGTGAGGCCGGCGATCACACCGCGGGCGTCGGAGCGCCAGTACGGGGCGAACAGACCGGAGAAGGCGGGCACGAAGTAGGCACCGCCGTTGTCCTCGACCGACAGGGCCAGGGTCTCGATCTCGGCCGCGGTCTTGATCAGGCCCATCTGGTCGCGCATCCACTGCACCAGCGAGCCGGTGACCGCGATCGAGCCCTCCAGGGCGTACACCGGCTTCTGGTCGCCGATGCGGTAGCCGACGGTGGTGATCAGGCCGTTGTAGCTGTTGATCGGCTTCTCGCCGGTGTTCATCAGCAGGAAGGTGCCGGTGCCGTAGGTGGACTTGGCCTCGCCCTCGGAGTAGCAGGTCTGGCCGAACAGGGCCGCCTGCTGGTCGCCGAGCGCGGACGCGACCGGCACGCCGGCCAGGGCGCCGGAGGCGGCCGTGCCGTACACCTCGGCGGAGGAGCGGATCTCCGGCAGCACCGCGGCGGGCACGCCGATGGACTCCAGGATCTTGTGGTCCCAGTCGAGGGTGTGCAGGTTCATCAGCAGCGTGCGGGAGGCGTTGGTCACGTCGGTGACGTGGTGTCCGCCGTTGACCCCGCCGGTGAGGTTCCAGATCACCCAGCTGTCCATGGTGCCGAAGAGGATCTCGCCGGCCTCGGCGCGCTCGCGCAGGCCCTCGACGTTGTCGAGCAGCCAGCGGATCTTCGGGCCGGCGAAGTACGAGGCCAGCGGCAGGCCGGTCTCGCGGCGGAAGCGGTCCTGGCCGACGTTGCGGCCGAGCTCCTTGCACAGGGCGTCGGTACGGGTGTCCTGCCAGACCAGGGCGTTGTGCACCGGCTCGCCGGTGTTCTTGTCCCACAGGACGGTGGTCTCGCGCTGGTTGGTGATGCCGATCGCCTTGACGTCGGCGGAGGTGATGCCGGCCTTGCTGACGGCCTCCTCGACGACCTCCTGGACGTTCCTCCAGATCTCGGCGGCGTCGTGCTCGACCCACCCCGGCTTGGGGAAGATCTGCTCGTGCTCCTTCTGCCCGACCGAGACGATCCGGCCGTCCTTGTCGAAGATGATGCAGCGCGATGACGTGGTGCCCTGGTCGATGGCCGCGATGAACGGGCCTGTGGTGTGGGCGTCGGTCACGGTGTGCTCCTCAGGTCCTTGGGATGTCGGGGGCTGCTTCTCAGAATGCGATCTTGTAGAGGCCGGCCGCGAGGACCGAACCCACGATCGGGCCGACGACGGGTATCCAGGCGTAGCGCCAGTCGGAGCCACCCTTGTTGGGCAGCGGCAGCAGTGCGTGCACGATGCGCGGACCGAGGTCGCGTGCGGGGTTGATGGCGTACCCGGTCGGCCCGCCGAGCGAGAGGCCGATGCCGACGACGACCAGTGCGACCATCAGGGTGCCGGTACCGGAGACCGCCAGGCCCTTGGTGAGGCCGAGGGTCAGGATGAACAGCACCAGGACGAAGGTACCGATGATCTCCGTGGCGAGGTTCTGCGCGACGTTGCGGATCTCGGGGCCGGTGGAGAATACGCCCAGCACCGGGCCGGGGCCCGTGGTCTGCTTCTCGGCCGCCGCGGTGGCCTGCGCCCCCGGACCGCCGGTGATCTCGGCGTCCGTCAGGTGGGCCTGGAACTGGCCGTAGTAGGTGATCCACACCAGGGTCGCGCCGATCATCGCGCCGAGCATCTGGCCGGCCAGGTAGACCGGGACCTTGCTCCACTCGCCGCTGTCGACCGCGAGGCCGATCGTGACGGCCGGGTTCAGATGGGCGCCGGAGAGGGAACCGGAGATGTAGGCGCCGGCCAGGACCGCGAAGCCCCAACCGAAGGTGATGGCCACCCAGCCGGCGTTACGGGCCTTGGAGCTCTTGAGGGTGACAGCCGCGCAGACGCCGCCGCCGAGGAGGATCAGAACAGCGGTACCGATGGTCTCGCCGATGAAGATGTGCTCGCTGGACATGCGACTCCTTTGTCCTTCGTCCAGGGGAAGGCGAACTCCGGTCCCGTTCCGGAATTCGTGGGCCTGTCACCAGGCCCTCGGCGGTCCCACGGTTACGTCCACCTTACCGACTCCGTCGGCTGGTGTTCGACAATGTCGACCGTCGAACGAGAGTGTTCTCCTGCGCAACCACGCGCGTCAAGGGTTCGTCAGGTTGCGGAAAGGTCTCCGAGTCGGGTCCCGGCCGGCGTCAGAAGCGGCCGGCGCCCAGGTCACGGGAGACCGCCCTGGCGCAGTCCCGCACCGCCGCGACCAGCTGCGGCCGGATCTCGCCGTCCGCGCAGACCCGTTCGACCGCCCCGGTGACGGCCACCGCGCCCACGGGCATGCGGTGCCGGTCGTGGATGGGGGCGGCGATGGACGCCACCCCGTCCCAGGTCTCCTCCAGGTCCGAGCCCCAGCCCCGGGCGCGGGTGAGGTCCAGCACACCCTCGAAGTCCGCGTCCCCGGTGATCGTGCGCGCGGTCAGCTGCTCGCGCTTCAGGTCGACCGCCTCGCCGTGCGCCACCGGGTCGTAGGCCGAGAGCACCTTGCCCAGCGCGCTGCTGTGGAGCGGGTGCATCGCCCCGACCTCCAGCACCTGACGGCTGTCGTCGGGGCGGAAGACGTGGTGGACGATGAGCACCCCCTGCTGGTGCAGCACGCCCAGGTAGACCGCCTCGCCGCTGGAGCGGGCCAGGTCGTCGGTCCACACCAGGGCGCGGGCCCGCAGCTCGTGCACGTCCAGGTAGCTGTTGCCCAGCCGCAGCAGCTCGGCCCCCAGCTGGTAGCGGCCCGAGACCGGGTCCTGCTCGACGAAGCCCTCCTGCTGCAGCGTGCGCAGGATGCCGTGCGCCGTGCCCTTCGCCAGGCCCAGGGAGGAGGCCACGTCCGACAGGCCGAGCCTGCGCTCGCCGCCGGCCAGCAGGCGCAGGATCGCGGCCGCCCTGGCGAGCGACTGGATGGGACCTGGCATGAACAACCCCTCCGTAAGGAACGACCAAACGCCGAGATAGCAGGTTCGACAATGCTGAACGCTGTCAGACGATGCCGACCGTCATCATCCCAGAGAAGAGTGTGACACCGCCGTCCGCCCCTCGGAATGCCCCGCGGCGGAATCCGGGGTCTTGGCTACGCTGGCCTGGTGTGTACCAGCAGCACCGGCGCACACCAAGCCGACAGCCGTCGCACTCCAGGGAGCACACCCATGGCCCAGCCGTCCCTTCCGTCCAACAGCGGTGCCCGAGGCGCAGCACTGCGAGAGGCCCTGGCGACCCGGGTGGTCGTCGCAGACGGGGCGATGGGCACGATGCTCCAGGCGCAGAATCCCACCCTCGAGGACTTCCAGGGGCACGAGGGCTGCAACGAGGTCCTCAACGTCTCCCGCCCCGACATCGTCGCCTCCGTCCACCGCGAGTACTTCGCCGTCGGCGTGGACTGCGTGGAGACCAACACCTTCGGCGCCAACTTCTCCGCCCTCGGCGAGTACGACATCCCCGACCGGATCGTCGAGCTGTCCGAGGCCGGCGCCCGGATCGCCCGCGAGGTCGCCGACGAGTTCACCGCCGCGGACGGCCGGCAGCGCTGGGTCATCGGCTCCATGGGGCCCGGCACCAAGCTGCCCACCCTCGGCCACATCGGCTACGGCGCCCTGCGCGACGCGTACGAGCAGAACGCGGCCGGGCTCCTCACCGGCGGCGCCGACGCGCTGGTCGTGGAAACCACCCAGGACCTGCTGCAGACCAAGGCCGCGGTCATCGGCGCCCGCCGGGCCCTGGAAGCGGCCGGTCTCGACGCGCCGCTGATCTGCTCGGTCACCGTCGAGACCACCGGCACCATGCTGCTGGGCTCCGAGATCGGGGCCGCGCTCACCGCACTGGAACCGCTCGGCATCGACATGATCGGCCTGAACTGCGCCACCGGCCCCGCCGAGATGAGCGAGCACCTGCGCTACCTGGCCCGGCATGCCGGCATCCAGCTCTCGTGCATGCCGAATGCGGGCCTCCCCGTCCTCGGCAAGGACGGCGCACACTACCCGCTGACCCCCAGCGAACTCGCCGACGCCCAGGAGGCCTTCGTCCGCGAGTACGGGCTCTCCCTGGTCGGCGGCTGCTGCGGCACCACCCCCGAGCACCTGCGCCAGGTCGTCGAACGCGTCCGCGGCCACGAGATCACCCCGCGCGCGCCGCGCCCCGAGCCGGGCGCCTCCTCGCTCTACCAGACCGTCCCCTTCCGCCAGGACACCTCGTACCTCGCCATCGGCGAGCGCACCAACGCCAACGGCTCCAAGAAGTTCCGCGAGGCCATGCTGGACGGCCGCTGGGACGACTGCGTGGAGATGGCCCGCGAGCAGATCCGCGAGGGCGCCCACCTGCTCGACCTGTGCGTCGACTACGTCGGCCGCGACGGCGTCGCCGACATGAACGAGATCGCCGGACGCCTGGCCACTGCCTCCACCCTGCCGATCGTGCTGGACTCCACCGAGCCCGAGGTGCTCCGCGCGGGCCTGGAGAAGCTCGGCGGCCGCGCCGTGATCAACTCCGTCAACTACGAGGACGGCGACGGCCCCGACTCCCGCTTCGCCCGCACCACCCGCCTCGCCGCGGAACACGGCGCCGCCCTGATCGCCCTCACCATCGACGAGGAGGGCCAGGCCCGCACGCCCGAGAGCAAGGTGGCCGTGGCCGAGCGGCTCATCGCGGACCTGACCGGCAACTGGGGCATCGACGAGAGCGACATCATCGTCGACTGCCTGACCTTCACCATCGCCACCGGCCAGGAGGAGTCCCGCAAGGACGGCATCGCCACGATCGAGGCGATCCGCGAACTCAAGCGCCGCCACCCGCAGGTGCAGACCACGCTCGGGCTGTCCAACATCTCCTTCGGCCTCAACCCGGCCGCCCGCATGGTGCTCAACTCGGTCTTCCTCCACGAGTGCGTCGAGGCCGGCCTGGACTCGGCGATCGTGCACGCCTCCAAGATCTCGCCGATCGCCCGCATCCCCGAGGAGCAGCGCGAGGTCGCCCTGGACCTGGTGTACGACCGGCGCCGCGAGGGCTACGACCCGCTGCAGCGCTTCCTGGAGCTCTTCGAGGGCGTCGACACCAAGTCCGTCAAGGCCGGCCGAGCCGAGGAACTGGCGGCGCTGCCGCTGGAGGAGCGCCTGCAGCGGCGCATCATCGACGGCGAGAAGAACGGCCTGGAGGCCGACCTGGACGAGGCCCTGACCTCCCGTCCCGCCCTCGAGATCGTCAACGACACCCTCCTGGAGGGCATGAAGGTCGTCGGCGAGCTCTTCGGCTCCGGCCAGATGCAGCTGCCGTTCGTCCTGCAGTCGGCCGAGGTGATGAAGACCGCCGTCGCGCACCTCGAACCGCACATGGAGAAGTCCGACGCCTCCGGCAAGGGCACCATCGTGCTGGCCACCGTCCGCGGCGACGTCCACGACATCGGCAAGAACCTCGTGGACATCATCCTGTCCAACAACGGCTACAACGTCGTCAACCTCGGCATCAAGCAGCCCGTCTCGGCGATCCTCGACGCCGCGCACGAGCACTCCGCCGACGTCATCGGCATGTCCGGCCTGCTGGTGAAGTCCACGGTGATCATGAAGGAGAACCTGGAGGAGCTGAACCAGCGCGGCCTCGCCGCCACCTACCCGGTCATCCTCGGCGGCGCCGCCCTCACCCGGGCCTACGTCGAGCAGGACCTCCACGAGCTCTACCAGGGCGAGGTCCGTTACGCCCGCGACGCCTTCGAGGGACTGCGCCTGATGGACGCCCTCATCGCCGTCAAGCGCGGAGTGCCGGGCGCCACCCTCCCCGAGCTGAAGCAGCGCCGGGTGGCCGCCCGCGCGGGCGTCGTGCCCGAGCCCGAGGAGAACCGGGGCCAGATCCGCTCCGACGTCGCCGTCGACAACCCGGTGCCGACCCCGCCGTTCTGGGGCTCCCGCGTCGTCAAGGGCATCCCGCTCAAGGACTACGCGTCCTGGCTGGACGAGGGCGCCCTGTTCAAGGGTCAGTGGGGGCTCAAGCAGTCCCGTACCGGCGGCCCCACCTACGAGGAGCTGGTGGAGACCGAGGGCCGTCCGCGGCTGCGCGGGCTGCTGGACCGCCTGCAGAGCGAGGGGCTGCTCGAGGCCGCCGTCGTCCAGGGCTACTTCCCCTGCGTCTCCAAGGGCGACGACCTGATCATCCTCCACGAGGACGGCACCGAGCGGACCCGGTTCACCTTCCCGCGCCAGCGCCGCGGCCGCCGGCTGTGCCTGGCCGACTTCTTCCGTCCCGAGGAGTCCGGCGAGACCGACGTGGTCGGCCTGCAGGTCGTCACCGTCGGCAACCGGATCTCCGAGGCGGCCAACGAGCTGTTCGCCGCCGACGCCTACCGCGACTACCTCGAGCTGCACGGCCTGTCCGTCCAGCTCGCCGAGGCCCTGGCCGAGTACTGGCACGCCCGGGTCCGCGCCGAGCTCGGCTTCGCCGGGGAGGACCCGGCCGCGATGGAGGACATGTTCGCCCTGAAGTACCGGGGCGCCCGCTTCTCGCTGGGCTACGGCGCCTGCCCCGACCTGGAGGACCGGGCCAAGATCGCGGAGCTGCTGGAGCCCGAGCGGATCGGGGTCCGGCTGTCGGAGGAGTTCCAGCTCCATCCGGAGCAGTCCACCGACGCGATCGTCATCCATCACCCGGAGGCCAAGTACTTCAACGCGCGGTAGTCGGACGTACGTCGTACACTGGACGGTCCGATACGGCACCTGGCCGGTCGCACGCCCCCACCACCCGGGCGCGAGGCGACCGGCCTTTGTGCCCCCTGAACGCAGAGGAGTGGGGCGCATGACGAGCGGTATTCCCGCCACCGAGATCCGGCCGGCCCGGGAGGCAGGCCTGCAGGCCGTGCTCCTGGACATGGACGGCACGCTGGTCGACACCGAGGGTTTCTGGTGGAACGCGGAGGTCGAGGTCTTCGCGGAGCTTGGCCACGTGCTGGACGACACCCACCGTGAGGTCGTCGTCGGCGGTCCCATGACCCGCAGCCTCGGACACCTCATCTCGGTCACCGGGACGGACGCCACGCTCGCCGAGCTGTCCACGCTGATCAACCTGCGTTTCGTCGAGCTCATCGGCCGCGGCGTGCCGCTGATGCCGGGCGCCCAGCGCCTGCTCACCGAACTGGCCGCGCACGGGGTGCCCGCCGCCCTGGTCTCCGCCTCCCACCGGCGCATCATCGACGCCGTCATGCTCTCCCTCGGCTCCCACCACTTCGCCTTCTCCCTCGCCGGGGACGAGATCGAGCGGACCAAGCCGCACCCCGACCCGTACCTGACGGCCGCGGCACGGCTGGGCGCGGACCCGGCACGGTGCGTGGTCGTCGAGGACACCCCCACCGGGGTCGAGGCCGCCGAGGCCGCCGGCTGCCAGGTCGTGGCCGTCCCGTCCATCGCCGCCATCGCACCTGCCCCCGGGCGGACCGTGGTGACCTCCCTGGAACGGGTCGACGTGCCTTTTCTGCGCTCTCTGATTACGTCCGTTCACTGAGCGTCGCCGTGAATTGAGCGGAAACTCTGGGCGCTTGCCCGGCTATTTTGCGTGACGATTCGGAGCGTCGAATTGTTTACCGGCCAGTACGCCGGGACGTGATACTTTTCACGTCGACGGCAGTCGACAGCGCGCGCCGGACGTGCTCCACTCCGTCAAAACGCGGTGCGGTCGGGGTGGTTGTGTCCGGATTGCGGAACACCGCGCTGTTCGTTCCGCCGTCCGGATATCGGTACGGCACTCCTTGTTATCTGCCCGTGACGCGGGCTCAACTTCTCCGTGTTCGGGGGCGGTCCACCGGAATGCCGGTCCCCAGCAATTACGGGTATCGTCGCCCCGCTCAACACTGCACGGCCGAGGGCCGGAAGAGGGAGAACAACGAGGATGAATCGCAAGCTACTGGTGCTGCCGGCCCTGCTGGGCCTCGCCGCGCCCGTACTCGCCGGGTGCGGTGACTCGACCGGCGGTGGCGGTGGCGGTGACGCGGTCGTCATCGGCACGACGGACCACATCGAAGTGTCCGACGAGCTGCCCTCTCCCGTGGACCCGGCCACCTCGTACGACGGTGGCACGTACAGCTTCTTCAACAACACCTTCCAGATGCTGCTCGGTTACTCTCGCAGCTCCACCACCCCCGAGCCGGACGCCGCCAAGTCCTGCGGCTTCACCGACACCAAGTCGGAGGTGTACCGCTGCACGCTGCGGGACGGCCTGAAGTTCGCCAACGGCCACGACCTCACCTCGGAGGACGTCAAGTTCTCCGTCGACCGTGTGCTGAAGATCAAGAGCGACTTCGGCCCCTCCAGCCTCCTCGCGAACATCGACAGCGTCGAGGCCCAGGACCCGAAGACCGTCGTCTTCCACCTCAAGGCCCCCGACGCGACGTTCCCGTACCGGCTGGCTACCCCGGCCGCGGCCATCGTCGACAGCGAGGTCTACAGCGCCACCCAGCCGCTCAACGGCCTGAAGATGGAGGGCTCCGGCCCCTACAAGCTCGACTCGTGGGAGGACGGCAAGGCCGTCCTCAGCGCGAACCCGAACTACAAGGGCCTGGTCAGCAACCGCAGCAACGACAAGGTCGAGGTCCGCTTCTTCGCCTCCGCGAAGGAGATGATGAAGGCGCTCACCGACGGCGAAGTCGATCTGGTGAACCGCACCCTCACGCCGGACCAGATCAACGCGGTCGAGCAGGGCACGGTCGAGAAGGTCAAGCTGACCGAGACCCCGGGTGGTTCGGTCCGCTACATGTTCTTCAACATCGACGACCCGTCCGTGAAGCCCGAGGCCGTCCGTGAGGCCATCGCGCGCGTCATCGACCGTGACACCCTCACCCGTGACGTGACCGGCCGCACCGCCTCCCCGCTGTTCGGCGCCGTTCCGACCGGCATCACCGGCCACACCAACTCGTACTTCAACGTGTACGGCGAGCCCAACCGGAACAAGGCCGCCGAGGTGCTGTCCTCCGCCGGCATCAGCACCCCGGTCAAGATCACCTACTCCTACCCGACGGACCGCCCGGCCACCCCGAACAAGGAGGAGGCCGAGAACGTGAAGAAGCAGCTCGACGCCACCGGCCTGTTCGACGTGACCCTCAAGGGCAGCCCCTGGAAGACCTTCCTGCCGGGCGCCGTCAAGGGCAAGTGGGCCGCGTACTCGCTCAGCTGGCTCCCCGACTTCCCGGACGCCGACACCTACATCGCGCCGTTCTTCGCGGAAGGGTTCCTCGACCTCAACTACGGGGCCGGGGACATCAAGAACTCGCTCCTGCCGGCCACCCGCCAGTCCGCGAACCGCAGCAAGACGGACAAGGACTTCTCGCAGATCCAGAACATCCTGGCGCAGGACCTCCCGATGATCCCGCTGTACCAGGACAAGCAGTACGTCGCCAGCCGCGACGGCATCACCGGAACCGAATGGTTCCTCAATTCCTCCTCGACCGCCCAGTTCTGGGAGATTGGTCGCGGTGTGACAGGATGAGCCACCCGCTGGGCGGACCCGGGAATTCCCCCGGTCCGCCCGGCCGGGGCCGGCCCCGTACGACGAAGCTGTGAGGGAAGTCTCGTGAGGAATCGAGTCCAGCGACTGGCGCTCCCACTCTCCGCGACCTTGACGGCGGTCGTGGTCGCCGGCTGCGGTTCGGGAGGGTCGGACGGCGAGGCCTCCGGAGAGCCCCTCACGATGGGGATCACGGACAAGGTGACGGCGGTCGATCCGGCCGCCGGTTACGACGTCGGCTCCTGGATCGTGTTCAACAACGTCTTCCAGTCGC
>NZ_JARAVL010000065.1:0-30901 GCF_033792725.1 Streptomyces sp. PA03-5A
GACCAGGCCCGGGCCGCGCGGCAGCTGCCACTGGCGGCGGATCTGATGGCCGCCTGTGTCGCGGCCGGAGCCGGGCCCCGCGAGGCGGCCGAGGCCGTCGGGCCGTCGCTGGGAGGGCCGCTCGGCGAGGCGCTCACCCGCGCCGCCGCCGAGCTCCGCCTGGGTGGCGACCCCGTGCAGTGCTGGGGCCGGCTGGACCGGCTCGGCTGCCGGGAGCTCGCCCGGTGCATGGAGCGCGCCACCACGACGGGAGTGCCGCCGGTCGAGGAGATCGCGCGGCTCGCCGCCGGCTGCCGCGCCGAGCACGCCCGTTTCGGGGCGGCGCGGGCCCGCCGCGCCGGAGTGCTGATCACCGCCCCGCTGGGGCTGTGCTTCCTGCCGGCCTTCCTCCTCGTGGGGGTCGCGCCGGTGGTGATGGGACTGGCGGGGGCGATCCTCGCCGGCACGACGATCTGAAGGGGGATCCCATGCGAGTCATGCGTTGTCTGAGGAAGCTGAGCCGCCGGTGCCGCACCGGCGAGGGCGGGATGACCACGGCCGAGTACGCCGTGGGCACGCTGGCGGCCTGCGGTTTCGCGGCCGTGCTCTACAAGGTGGTCACCTCGGGCGCGGTCAGCTCCGCGCTCAGCGGGCTCATCAAGCGGGCCCTCGATGTGGCGTTCTGAGCGCCGCCGTGACGCCGGCTATGTCACGGCGGAGGCGGCGGTGGTCATCCCGTCGCTGGTGTTCCTCACGGCGCTGCTGCTGTGGGGGCTGGCCGCGGCGGCCGCGCAGATCCGCTGCGTCGACGCCGCACGGGCCGGAGCCCGTGCGGCGGCCCGCGAGGAGCCGGACGGCGCGGTGCTGCGGACGGCCCGCACGGCGGCTCCCGCCGGGGCCGCCGTCTCGGTCCGCCGGGGCGGAGACCTGGTCCGGGTCACGGTCGAGGCCCGCTCCCTGTCCCTCACCCTCCACGGTGAGGCGGTCGCCGCCGTGGAGGGAACGGGGGAGGGGCCGTGAGCCGCCGGCGAGCGAGCGACCGGGGCTCCGCGACGGTCTGGACGGCCCTCCTGGGAGCGCTGCTGGCGCTGGCCGCCTGCGCCGTGCTGGCCTTCGGCGCCGCCGTCGCGGCACGGCACCGCGCGGGGGCCGCCGCGGACCTCGCGGCGCTCGCCGCCGCGGACCACGCCCTGCGCGGAGGCGCGGAAGCCTGCGCCGTGGCCGGACGGGTGGCGGCCGCCCAGCACGCCCGGCTGGTCCGCTGTGCCGTCAGCGGTGAGATCGCCGACGTCACGGCCGCGGTCGGGCCCGCCCGGGTCCGCTCCCGGGCCGGGCCTCAGGACTCCGGATCCGGGGCGGGCGCCGGTACGGCGGGGACGGGCTCCGACGGGCCCTCCGTCGCGAGGAGCACGTCGAGCAGGCGTACCGCGGCCTGCTTGTCCAGCGGGTCGTTGCCGTTGCCGCACTTGGGCGACTGCACGCAGGAGGGGCAGCCGAACTCGCACTCGCAGGAGGCGATCGCCTCGCGGGTGGCGGTGAGCCAGCTGCGGGCGGTGCGGAAGGCCCGCTCCGCGAAGCCGGCGCCACCGGGATGGCCGTCGTACACGAAGACGGTCGGCAGTCCGGTGTCCTGGTGGAGCGGCACGGAGACCCCGCCGATGTCCCAGCGGTCGCAGGTGGCGAAGAGCGGGAGGAGGCCGATGGAGGCGTGCTCGGCGGCGTGGAGGGCGCCGGGCAGCTCCTCGGGGTGGATATCCGCCGCGTCGAGCTGATCGTCGGTGACCGTCCACCACACGGCACGGGTGCGCAGGGTGCGGGGCGGCAGGTCCAGCTTGGTCTCGCCCAGCACCTCGTTGGTGATCAGCCGTCGACGGAGGAAGGAGACGACCTGATGGGTGACCTCGACGGAGCCGAAGTGGAGGCGGGCCTCGCCCCACTCCTCCACCAGGTCCTCGTCGAGGACGGAGATCGCCGTGGTGTCGCGGGCCATCGTCGAGTACGGCGGGTCGGCCCGCTCCACCAGCGCGACGGAGTCCTCCAGGTCCAGGTGCCGGACGAGATAGGTGCGGCCCTGGTGCAGGTGGACCGCGCCCTCGTGGACGGTGGTGTGCGCGGCGCCCGCGTCGACGGTGCCGAGCAGGCGCCCGGTCCCCGCCTCGACGACCTGGACGGGCTTGCCGCCCTCGCCGCGGATGTCGGTGAGGTCGGCGGCCCGCTCCCGCCGCGTCCAGTACCAGCCGCCGGTGCGGCGCCGCAGCAGTCCGCGGCGCTCCAGCTGGGGCAGCAGCGCGGCGGTCTCGGGCCCGAAGAGCTCCAGGTCCTCCTCGCCCAGCGGCAGCTCTGCCGCGGCGGCGCACAGGTGCGGGGCGAGGACGTAGGGGTTGTCCGGGTCCAGCACGGTCGACTCGACCGGGCGGCGGAAGAGCGCGTCCGGGTGGTGCACGAGGTAGGTGTCCAGCGGGTCGTCGCGGGCGATCAGCACCGCCAGCGCCCCCTGACCCGAGCGTCCCGCACGACCTGCCTGCTGCCACAGGGAGGCCCTCGTGCCCGGGTACCCGGCCAGGAGCACGGCGTCGAGCCCGGAGACGTCCACACCCAGCTCCAGGGCCGTCGTGGAGGCCAGTCCGAGGAGCCGCCCGGTGTGCAGGTCCCGCTCGATGGCCCGGCGCTCCTGGGGCAGGTAACCGCCCCGGTAGGCGGCGACCCGGCGGGTCAGCCGGCGGTCGATCTCGGCGAGGCGTTCCTGGGCGATGACGGCGATCAGCTCGGCGGCCCGCCGGGAGCGCACGAAGGCGACCGTGCGGGTGCCGTCGAGCACCAGGTCCGTCAGCAGGTCGGCGGCCTCGGCGGTGGCCGTGCGGCGCACCGGGGCGCCGTGCTCCCCGCTGAGCTCGGTGAGCGGGGGCTCCCACAGGGCGAAGGCGACCTCGCCGCGCGGTGAGGCGTCCTCGGTGACCTCGGCGACGGGCACGCCCGTCAGCCGGGTGGCCGTGGCGCCGGGGTCGGCGGCGGTCGCGGAGGCGAGGAGGAAGACGGGATCCGCCCCGTAGCGGGCGCAGACACGCCGCAGCCTGCGTATGACCTGGGCGACGTGCGAGCCGAAGACGCCCCGGTAGGTGTGGCACTCGTCGATCACGACGTAGCGCAGCTGCCGGAGGAAGGAGGACCACCGGGAATGGCCCGGGAGGACACCCAGATGGAGCATGTCGGGGTTGGTGAGCACGTAGGTCGCGTACTGGCGGACCCACTCGCGCTCCTCGAACGGCGTGTCGCCGTCGTAGACCGCCGCGCGCACCGCCTTGCCCAGCGGGGCGGCGAGTTCGGCCACGGCACGCCGCTGGTCGGCCGCCAGTGCCTTGGTGGGCGCCAGGTAGAGCGCGGTGGCGCCCCGGCCGTTCGGCGCCTCGGAGCCCTCCACGAGGGCGCTGAGGACCGGCACGAGGTACGCCAGGGACTTGCCGGAGGCCGTCCCCGTGGCGACCACCGCGGAGGTGCCGGCGAGGGCGTGGGCGGCCACCTGTGCCTGGTGCTCCCACGGCCGCTCGATGCCGGACGCGCGGACCGCGTCGATCACCTCCGGGCGGATCTGATCAGGCCAATCGGCATGGCGACCCGCCCGTGGGGGCAAGTGCTCCGTATGGGTGATGCGCGCGGCCCTGCCCGCCCCCGTGGCAAGCCGCTCCAGGAGCGCGACGGGGGAGGTGCGGCCGTGCGCCGACTGCGGAAGATGATCCTGAGCCATCGGCACTCAGTGTGTCACTGGCATGACGGACAATCGCCGTAAGGCGTCGTGCATGCCCGCTGGTAAGTGATTGAATGCCATCGCGGCTGCCGATCCATGGGGGGCGACCGCTCGATGCAAGGTGCTGGAGGATCCGTGGACCTGTCCCTGTCGACTCGAACCGTCGGCGACCGTACGGTCGTCGAGGTCGGCGGCGAGATTGATGTGTACACCGCACCCAAGCTGCGCGAGCAGCTGGTGGAACTCGTGAACGACGGTAGCTACCACCTGGTCGTGGACATGGAAGGCGTGGACTTCCTGGACTCGACGGGGCTGGGCGTGCTGGTCGGCGGGCTCAAGCGGGTTCGCGCGCATGAAGGCTCGCTGCGCCTGGTGTGCAACCAGGAGCGCATTCTCAAGATTTTCCGTATCACCGGCCTGACCAAGGTGTTCCCCATCCACACCTCGGTCGACGAGGCCGTCGCGGCGACCGACTGACGTTCGGCGCCGGACCGAGGGGCTCCGGGCGACGCCGACGCCCGGGCCCCTGTGTTGCCCGCCCACAGGCACGAGGGGGAGGCCATGCCCACCGTAGAACTGCTCTTCAGCGCACTGCCGGAGCACGTCCGCACCGCACGACTGGTGGCGGCTGCGGTAGCCCGCAGGGCAGGGGTGGACGAGGCTGTCCTCGACGAGGTCCGGCTCGCCGTCGGTGAGGCGTGCAGCCGGGCCGTCGGGCTGTACCGCAGCAGTGGTGCGGACCGTCCGGTGCGGGTGGTGCTGACCGAGGAGGAGAAGAAGTTCTCCATCGAGGTCGGCGAGAAGTCCCCCGAGGCGGACGAACGCCCCGCCGACGCCGCCAGTGTGCCCTCGGCGCGTGGTGACAGCCCCGCCGAGCACTCCGAGCCGCTTCCCGACGGCTCGCCCTCCTCGTCCGACTCCTCCGAGGCGGAGGACGAGGGCCAGATGGGTCTGGCCGTCATCAGCGGCCTCGTCGACGACGTCGAGGTCTTCTCGGGAGAGTACGGCGATGTCATCCGGATGAGCTGGCCGCTGAACCCGGCCGCGCTCTCCTAGCCGCCCAGCCCCCCTTCACGCACTCCTGCCGAGCTGCCTGCGCGCTTCTGCCGCAGGTCAGCTCGGCGTGCGCGGATTCACCCGGTGGTTGATCCACTTACACGGTGACTGTTCACCTTTTCCGGTGATATCTGCGGGCGATCTCCTTTGCTATATCCCCGGCGGCGGCGAATTTCGTTTCCTGCGCCCTGTTTTGATCTAGTTCGGCTCCCTACAATCCGTCCATCTTTGCTCAGCTCACAAGCCTGAGCGTCGTGGCTGCTATGTCGCCGGAGCCGCGCGCCCACGTGCCAAACGTCAAGGAGGACGAATGGCGGGGCCACTTACCCCTCACCTGCAGGACATCGCCCAACCGCTTGCCGCATCACCCGTACTGACCGACGGCAACCGCAATCTCGTGCTCGTCATCGTGGTGGTGGCACTGGCCGCCCTGGTGCTCGCCGTGGTGCTGGTACGTCAAGTGCTCAGTGCCGACGAGGGCACCGACAGCATGAAGAAGATCGCGGCTGCCGTGCAGGAAGGTGCAAACGCCTACCTCGCACGGCAGTTCCGCACTCTGGGAGTCTTCGCGGTCGTCGCGTTCTTCCTGCTCATGCTGCTGCCCGCGGACACCACGTCGCAGCGCATCGGCCGAAGCGTGTTCTTCCTGGTGGGCGCCGGCTTCTCGGCGGTCACCGGCTACATCGGCATGTGGCTGGCGGTGCGCAGCAACGTCCGCGTGGCCGCAGCCGCACGAGCCGCGACCCCGGCGCCGGGTGAACCCCCGGCGGACCTGACGACCGTCTCGCACCGCGCGATGAAGATCGCCTTCCGCACCGGCGGCGTGGTCGGCATGTTCACCGTGGGCCTGGGGCTGCTGGGCGCCTCCGTCGTCGTGCTGGTCTACAAGGCCGACGCGCCCAAGGTGCTGGAGGGCTTCGGCTTCGGCGCCGCGCTGCTGGCCATGTTCATGCGTGTCGGCGGCGGCATCTTCACCAAGGCCGCGGACGTCGGTGCCGACCTGGTCGGCAAGGTCGAGAAGGGCATCCCGGAGGACGACCCGCGCAACGCCGCCACCATCGCGGACAACGTCGGCGACAACGTCGGCGACTGCGCCGGCATGGCGGCCGACCTGTTCGAGTCGTACGCCGTCACCCTGGTGGCCGCGCTCATCCTCGGCAAGGTCGCCTTCGGCGACTCCGGCCTGGCCTTCCCGCTGCTGATCCCTGCGATCGGCGTGCTCACCGCCATGGTCGGCATCTTCGCGGTGGCCCCCCGCCGCAAGGACCGCAGCGGCATGACCGCCATCAACCGCGGCTTCTTCATCTCCGCGGTGATCTCGCTGGCGATGGTGGCCGTCGCGGCGTTCGCGTACCTGCCCTCGACGTACGCGGAGCTGGCCAACGTGCCCGGCGACATCGCCTCACACGGCGGTGACCCGCGCATCCTCGCGCTGGTCGCGGTCGCCATCGGCATCGTGCTGGCGGCGCTCATCCAGCAGCTCACCGGGTACTTCACCGAGACCAGCCGGCGCCCGGTGCGGGACATCGGCAAGACGTCGCTGACCGGGCCCGCCACCGTCGTCCTGTCCGGCATCTCCGTCGGCCTGGAGTCCGCGGTGTACTCGGCCGTCCTCATCGGCCTCTCGGTGTACGGCGCCTTCCTGCTCGGCGGTGCCTCGATCTGGCTCGCCCTGTTCGCCGTGGCGCTGGCCGGCACCGGTCTGCTCACCACCGTCGGCGTGATCGTGGCCATGGACACCTTCGGCCCGGTCTCCGACAACGCCCAGGGCATCGCCGAGATGTCCGGCGACGTCCACGGCGAGGGCGCCCAGGTGCTCACCGACCTCGACGCGGTCGGCAACACCACCAAGGCGATCACCAAGGGCATCGCCATCGCGACCGCCGTGCTCGCGGCGACCGCGCTGTTCGGGTCCTTCAAGGAGGCCGTCGACACCGCGGTGCGGGAGGCGAACATCTCCGCCGCCGACCTCAGGTGGCTGGACCTGGACATCTCCCAGCCGAACAACCTGTTCGGCCTGCTGCTCGGCGCGGCCGTCGTCTTCCTCTTCTCCGGACTGGCCATCAACGCCGTCTCCCGGTCGGCGGGTGCGGTGGTCTTCGAGGTGCGCCGGCAGTTCCGCGAGCACCCCGGGATCATGGACTACACCGAGAAGCCCGAGTACGGGCGCGTCGTGGACATCTGCACCAAGGACGCGCTGCGCGAGCTGGCCACCCCCGGTCTGCTCGCCGTGCTCGCCCCCATCGCCGTCGGCTTCTCCCTCGGCATCGGAGCGCTGGGCTCCTACCTCGCCGGAGCCATCGGCGCGGGCACGCTCATGGCGGTCTTCCTCGCCAACTCCGGTGGTGCCTGGGACAACGCCAAGAAGCTCGTCGAGGACGGTCATTACGGCGGCAAGGGCAGCGAGGCCCACGCCGCGACCGTCATCGGCGACACCGTGGGCGACCCGTTCAAGGACACCGCGGGCCCGGCCATCAACCCGCTGCTGAAGGTCATGAACCTGGTGGCGCTGCTGGTCGCCCCTGCGGTGGTCCAGTTCTCCTACGGCGACGAGGCCAACCTCGGCGTGCGGATCGGCGTCGCCGCGGTGTCCCTGGTGGTCATCGTGGGTGCCGTCTACATCTCCAAGCGTCGCGGCATCGCGGTCGGGGACGACGAGGGCGCCGACGCCGGCCACGACGACACCGAGACCACGAAGCGATCAGCCGACCCGAACGCGACGGCCACGGTCTGACGTAGTGAGAGCTCATCTCGGTACGGCGGCGGGCGTCATCCTCCGGGGTGGCGCCCGCCGCCTGCGGGCACGTCAGATGCATCACCCTCTTCTTGGTTCATAAGGGGCAATAGTGGGCGCATCGAGTGGAAGCGATGTGGCCCGCGGACAGGAGCCGTGTAGGTTCCGGGGCCGTGAACACCAAACTCGCGGCTGCGCTGTCCGTCACGGCTGTGATCCTCGCGACGGGGTCGCTGTCGGGATGCGGCGACGGCGGTAACGAAAAGCTCGACGCCTGGGCGAAGACGGTCTGTGACCAGGCGTCCGCCCAGGTCAAGAAGATCAACGACGCGAACACCCACATCAGCAACACCCCGAGCAACGCCAAGCCGCAGGACGTCCGGAGTGCCGACTCCACGGCGTTCGGGCAGATCTCGGAGGCCTACAAGGCGCTCGCCGGGATCGTCGGCAAGGCCGGCGACCCGCCGGTCGACGACGGCACCAAGCTCAAGCAGGACGCGGTCAACGACCTCAACTCGCTGTCCACCGCCTACGCGAACCTGCGCAAGCAGGTCGACGCGCTGCCCGTCTCCGACCAGGCGAAGTTCGCCGACGGGCTGAAGGGCGTCTCCGACAACCTGGCCAAGGTCAGCAAGAGCGGCGAGCAGGCGCTCGACACGCTGCGCCAGGGCGAGGTGGGCCGGGCCATGGCGAAGCAGCCCGGCTGCCAGGACTCCGGCGCGAAGCCCTCGAAGTCCTGACCGTCCGAGGGCGGGTGGGGCCCGCCGGGCGCCCCGTCGCGGGTGACAATGGCAGCGTGAGTACGCAGCCGCCCCCGCAGCCCCTGCCCGCCCCCGACCGCGCCGACCGCCTCCGCGACGCGCTGCGCGCCGCGGCCTTCACGGCCGACGGCTGCCTCGACCTGCTCGGGGCGACCGCCTACGCCGCGCTCTCGCGGGCGGAGACCGTACCCGCCCTGCGCGCCACCCGCGGCGGCAGCCCGCTGGAGAGCCTGGTGCGGCTCTTCCTGCTGCAGCAGCCAGTCCCGTACGCCCGACTGCGCGACGTGCTGCCCCTCGACGCGGCCCTCGAGGACGGCTGGCTCGTCCGGGACGGCGACGAGGTGCGCGCCACCGTGGACGTCCGCCCCTACGGGGGCGACGGCGGCGAGGACTGGTACATCGTCTCCGACCTCGGCTGCGCGGTGGGCGGCGCCAACGGCATCCGCACGACGCCCGGCGTGGACCGCGCGGACCTGGTGCTCGGCGTCGGCGGTGCGTCGACCACGCTCGCCGGGATCACCGTCCGCACGCCCGTGGCCCGGGCGCTGGACCTCGGCAGCGGCTCCGGCGTCCAAGCGCTGCACGCCTCCCGGCACGCCACCCGGGTCACCGCGACCGACCTCAACCCCCGCGCCCTGCACTTCACGCGGCTCACCCTCGCCCTGTCGGGCGCGCCCGAGCCGGACGTCCGGCAGGGCAGCCTCTTCGAGCCGGTCGGCGACGAGCGCTACGACCTGATCGTGTCCAACCCGCCGTTCGTCATCTCCCCGGGCAGCCGCTTCACCTACCGCGACGGCGGCATGGCCGGCGACGACCTGTGCCGGACCGTCGTCCGGCAGGCCGCCGACCACCTCACCGAGGGCGGGCACCTGCAACTGCTCGCCAACTGGGAGCACGCCGAGGGCGAGGACTGGCGCGACCGTGTCGGCGCCTGGGTACCCGCGGGCTGCGACGCGTGGATCGTGCAGCGCGAGGTGCAGGACGTCACGCAGTACGCGGAGCTGTGGCTGCGCGACGGCGGTGACCACCTGGCCGGGCCCGAGGCGTACGCCGCCCGCTACGACGCGTGGCTGGACGCCTTCGAGCAGCGCAAGACCAAGGCCGTGGGCTTCGGCTGGATCACCGTGCGCAGGAGCGGCTCCGACCGTCCCGTCGTCACCGCCGAGGAGTGGCCGCACCCGGTCGAGCAGCCGCTCGGGCCGCACATCGCGGCCTGGTTCGGCCGCCAGGACTTCCTGCGGGCCCACGACGACGCGGCGCTGCTCGACGAGCGCTTCAGGCTGGCGGACGAGGTGGTGCAGGAGCAGGTGGGCCTGCCAGGCGCCGAGGACCCGGAGCACGTCGTCCTGCGGGCGAACCGCGGCATGCGGCGCGCGACGAGGGTGGACACGGTCGGCGCGGGCTTCGCGGGCGTCTGCGACGGGACGCTGACGGCCGGTCGGATCCTGGACGCCATTGCCCAGTTGCTGGGCGAGGACCCGGTGGTGCTGCGGGACCGTACGCCGGAAGCGATCCGGCTGCTGGTGGAACAGGGCTTCATCGAGCCGGTGTGAGCGGGAACGCGGCGGCCCGCCTCCGCAGCGGAGAGCGGAGGCGGGCCGCCGGGGTGCGTCGCGGGGATCAGCCCTGCAGGACGCGGCCCTTGGAGTCCGTGCGGTCCTTGCTGGTGAAGAAGAGGATCGCGTCGATCAGGGCCCAGAAGCCGAGGCCACCGCAGGTCAGGAGCTGGGCGATGGCCATGCCGGTGTGGCCGGTGTAGAAGCGCCCGATGCCCAGACCGCCCAGGAAGAGCTGCAGAAGACCAGCGGTGATCTTCGACTTGTCGGACAGCGGACGGCCGGCCGCGTCGTAGCCGTGCGGGGCGTCAGTGGTGGGCGTGGCCATGAAGGTCGCTCCTTGCGCGAATGGGGACGAACAGGCAGGAGCGCACGCTTCTTCAGGATCCGGCCCCCCGCCTCGGATGGCCACATATTTACATCAGATGATTGACATCCGTCCCGATGATGAACAGCCGTCACGGAACTGTGATCACCGCGTTGTCAAACCGCGTTGCGTACGACGGCCCAGGCCACGGCGATCCCCAGGACCGCCATCTGCGCACGTCGTCCGAGCGTGGGGCGGTAGGAACGGCCGCGCAGCCCCTCCGTCACCCACCGCGCGTACAGATAAAGGGGAAAGGGGCTCGCCAGGAGCAGCAGCGCGTTGTCGTGGAAGGCGGCCGACAGGTCGCCGTGCATCAGGTCGTAGACCATGCGGGTCGCGCCGCAGGCGGGACAGAGCAGCCCCGTCAGGAAGTTGAAGGGGCATCGGGGCAGCCAGTGCCCCTCCTGGTGCGGGTCGGTGCCCCACAGGTAGGCGGCGCCCGCCGCGCCCGCGACGAGCGACGCCACGGGGGCCGTGGCCGGTCGTCCGGCCACGGCCCTGAGGCGGTTCCAGGTCACGGAGGTCATCATCCTCAGCTGCGCAGGATCCGGCCCTGGGAGTCGGTGCGGTCGTTGCTCGTCAGGAAGAGGATGCCGTCGATCAGCGCCCAGATGCCGAAGCCGCCGCAGGTGAGGAGCTGCGCGATGCCGATGCCGATGTCGCCCACGTAGAAGCGCCCGATGCCCAGGCCGCCCACCAGCAGCTGCAGCACGCCGGCCACGACCTTGGACTTGTCCGACAGCGGGCGGCCGTACATGTCGTAGCCGTACGGGGCGTTGGGGTCGCCGGTGTAGGCGCCCTGCGGGTATCCCTGCTGGGGGTAACCCTGCTGCGGGTAGCCGTAGCCGGGCTGCTGGCCGTAGCCGCCGGGGCCGGGCGGGGGCTGTTGCGGGTAGCCGTAACCGTCCGGCGCGGGCTGGCCGTACGGGTTGTTCGGATCGGACATCGCGGGACTCCCCCTGAGAGAACGTTCGGTGTATCCGGACATCTTGTCAGGCAAGTCAAGGCGGTCAGGGGCGAGGAGGGCGGCATGGGGGAAGGGGGGACGGCGAGCGGGGAGGGGCCACGGCCGGGCCCGGTGGAACCGGGCGGGAGCGAAAGGATCCGGCCACGCCGTTTCGGGCGGAGTTCACCGTGGGTTCTTCCGGTCGTCGCCCCGGCGTGCCACTCTCCGTGGCTGCGGGGGCGTCGGTCGTGGGGCACGAGAGGGACCTGGGGGACATGTACATGGAAACCGTGCCAGGGATCTTCGCCGGGACGGTGTTCGCGGTATTCGGGGCAGCCCTCCTGGCCTGGACCGTCACCCGGTCGCTGCGGCACCTGCCGGTGGTCCAGGGAGGGGGCCCGGCGTCCGCCGCAGTGGCAGGTTTCTTCGGGGTTGTTTCGCTTCTTGTCGGGGTCTGGCTGTTCCTGATCCTCTGAGCTGGGCAAATCGGACATGGACGGCAGTCCGTGCGGCAGACAGGACGGTTGTCGGGTTACCGTTCGAGTGGCGTTGCGGACTTTTCCCGTTTGACACGGGACCGGGATGTACGGTCACACTCCGCAGCGAGACCACCTTCGACCCGGAGAGAAGAGCGAAGTTGTCCCCGACCCGCGAGACCGCACAGGGCAGCGGCCGCCGACTCGTGATCGTCGAGTCGCCTGCCAAGGCGAAGACGATCAAGGGCTACCTCGGCCCCGGCTATGTCGTCGAGGCCAGCGTCGGGCACATCCGCGACCTCCCGAACGGGGCCGCCGAAGTGCCGGCGGAGTACAAGGGCCAGCCGTGGGCGCGGCTCGGCGTCAACGTCGACAGCGAGTTCCAGCCGATCTACGTCGTCAACGCGGACAAGAAGGCCCAGGTCAAGAAGCTGAAGGACCTGCTCAAGGAGTCCGACGAGCTCCTGCTCGCCACCGATGAGGACCGCGAGGGCGAGGCCATCGCCTGGCACCTGCAGGAGGTCCTCAAGCCCAAGGTCCCGGTCCGCCGGATGGTCTTCCACGAGATCACCAAGGACGCCATCCAGGAAGCCGTCCGCAACCCGCGCGAGCTGAACCAGCCCCTCGTCGACGCCCAGGAGACCCGCCGCATCCTCGACCGCCTCTACGGCTACGAGGTCTCGCCGGTCCTGTGGAAGAAGGTCATGCCGCGCCTGTCGGCCGGCCGTGTCCAGTCCGTCGCCACCCGGCTCGTCGTCCAGCGCGAGCGTGAGCGCATCGCCTTCCGCTCCGCCGAGTACTGGGACCTGTCCGGGACCTTCGCCACCGGCCGGGCCGGTGACGCCACCGACCCGGGCACCTTCGGCGCCAAGCTCAGCGCCGTCGACGGCAAGCGGGTCGCGCAGGGTCGTGACTTCGGCGCGAACGGGCAGCTCAGGGACGGTGCCAACGTCCTCCACCTGGACGAGGCCGCCGCCCGCGCGCTCGCCGCTGCCCTGGAGGGCGCCGCCTTCTCGGTCCGTTCGGTCGAGTCCAAGCCGTACCGCCGCTCGCCGTACGCGCCCTTCCGCACCACGACCCTGCAGCAGGAGGCCAGCCGCAAGCTCGGCTTCGGCGCCAAGGCCACCATGCAGGTCGCCCAGAAGCTGTACGAGAACGGCTTCATCACCTACATGCGTACGGACTCCACCACGCTGTCGGAGACCGCGATCACCGCCGCCCGGGCCCAGGTCACCCAGCTCTACGGCGCCGACTACCTGCCGGACAAGCCCCGCGTCTACGCGGGCAAGGTCAAGAACGCCCAGGAGGCGCACGAGGCGATCCGCCCCTCGGGTGATCGTTTCCGCACCCCGGCCGAGACCGGCCTGACCGGCGACCAGTACCGCCTGTACGAGCTGATCTGGATGCGCACCGTCGCCTCCCAGATGAAGGACGCGGTCGGCCAGTCCGTCACCGTCAAGGTCGGCGGTCGCGCCGCCGACGGCCGGGACGCCGAGTTCTCCGCCTCCGGCAAGATCATCACCTTCCACGGCTTCATGAAGGCCTACGTCGAGGGCGCCGACGACCCCAACGCCGAGCTCGACAGCAGCGAGCGCCGGCTGCCTGCCGTCACCGAGGGCGACGCCCTCACCGCGCGGGACGTCACCGCCGACGGCCACGCCACCAAGCCGCCCGCCCGCTACACCGAGGCCTCGCTGGTCAAGGAGCTGGAAGAGCGCGAGATCGGACGTCCGTCGACGTACGCCTCGATCATCGGCACCATCCTCGACCGCGGCTACGTCTTCAAGAAGGGCACGGCCCTGGTGCCGTCCTTCCTCTCCTTCGCCGTCGTCGGCCTGCTGGAGAAGCACTTCGGCCGGCTCGTCGACTACGACTTCACCGCGCGGATGGAGGACGACCTCGACCGCATCGCCCGCGGCGAGGCACAGGCGGTGCCGTGGCTGCGCCGCTTCTACTTCGGCGAGGGCGACACCCCCGTCGGCGGTGCCGCGGACGCGGGCAACGGCGACGGCGACCACCTCGGCGGCCTGAAGGAACTCGTCGAGGACCTCGGCGCCATCGACGCCCGCGAGGTCTCCTCGTTCCCCGTCGGCAACGGCATCGTGCTGCGCGTCGGCCGCTACGGCCCGTACGTGGAGAAGGCCGCCGAGACCGAGGGCGAGACCGGGCAGCGTGCCGACGTACCCGACGACATGCCGCCGGACGAGCTGACCGTCGAGCTCGCCGAGGAGCTGCTGGCCAAGCCCAGCGGCGACTTCGAGCTGGGCGCCGACCCGGAGACCGGCCGCCAGATCGTGGCCAAGGACGGCCGCTACGGGCCGTACGTCACCGAGATCCTGCCCGAGGGCACCCCGAAGACCGGCAAGAACGCGGTCAAACCGCGCACCGCCTCCCTCTTCAAGACGATGTCCCTCGACACGGTGACGCTGGAGGACGCGCTCAAGCTGATGTCGCTGCCGCGCGTCGTCGGCGCCGACGCCGAGGGCGTCGAGATCACCGCGCAGAACGGCCGCTACGGCCCGTACCTGAAGAAGGGCACCGACTCGCGCTCCCTGGAGACCGAGGACCAGCTCTTCACGATCACCCTCGACCAGGCCCTGGCGATCTACGCCCAGCCGAAGGTGCGCGGCCGCGCGGCGGCCAAGCCCCCGCTGAAGGAACTGGGCACCGACCCGGTCAGCGAGCGCCCCGTCGTCGTCAAGGACGGCCGCTTCGGCCCGTACGTCACCGACGGCGAGACCAACGCCACACTGCGCCGTGACGACGACGTCGAGACGATCACGCCCGAGCGCGGCTACGAGCTGCTCGCCGAGAAGCGGGCCAAGGCCCCCGCCAAGAAGACGGTGAAGAAGACGGCGGCCAAGAAGGCCCCGGCGAAGAAGGCGACCGCGACAAAGACGGCGGCGAAGAAGACGGCCGCCAAGACCACCGCGGCGAAGAAGACCGCGGCGGCCAAGACGACCGCCAAGAAGACCGCCGCCAAGGCCACGACCACGGCGAAGAAGGCCGCCTCCGCGGCCGCCGAGCCCGCCGAGTAGTCCCCGCGGGGGCCGCACGGCGGGTGCGGTCCCGGCAGGCGCCCTCCGGGACGGCACCGTGTCCCGATAGGCTGGCGGAATGACGCGATCCGAGCAGCCAACGGACACGTTCGCCGACGAACTCGAGGCCGACTCGCGGCAACGCGCCGTGGGTGCCCTGCTGAAGATCCCTCCCCTGCGCAAGCTGTGGGGCGCTCAGCTGACCGGCACCGTCGGCGACCGGCTCGCCCTGCTGGTCCTGGTCGTCCTGACGGCGCAGGCCGCCGTCGGCGCCCAGGCCTTCGGCGGCGGATACCGCGGCGCGGCCTTCGCGGTCGCGGCCGTCTTCGGGGCGCGGGTCCTCGCCGCCCTGCTCTTCGGCGCCGTACTGCTCGGCCCGCTGGGCTCCCTCACCGGGCCCGGCGGCGTGCTGGACCGCCGGTGGACGATGATCGGCTCCGACGTCGTACGCCTCGCCCTGCTGATCGTCGCCCCGCTGTGGATCGACTGGGTGCCGGCCGACGCCGTCGCCTGGCTGCTGGTCACCGTCTTCGTCACCGGGGTGGCCGAGCGGCTGTGGACCGTCGCCAAGGACGGCGCCGCCCCCGGGCTGCTGCCCGCGTCCGCGCCCGGCGCAGGAACGGTACGTCCGCTGCCCGACCGCCTCGACGCGCTGCGCCGCCTCGACCAGCGCACCGGCTTCGTCGCCTTCCCGATCGCCGCCGCGGGCCTCGTCGTCGTCACGCTCGTCGGCAACCTGATCGGCCTCGGCGTCGACTGGTTCGGCCTGCACCAGGCCGCGCTCGCCTCCTACGTCGCCGCCGGGCTGTTCGCCGCCTCCGGCGCCGTCCTGTACCTGCTGGAGCTGCCGGGCGACCAGGCGACCCCGCTCCGCTCCCCGCTGCAGGGCCTGCGCAGCAACGACCGCGGGCGCACCGGCGCCGTACCGCTGCTCGTGCTCGGCACCACCACCGTCGCCGGTGCCATCGCCGCCGCCGTGGCGCTGGCCGTGCTGCACGCCGCCGACCTCGGCGGGGGCCCGGTCGGCTACGGGCTCCTGGTGCTGGCGCTCACCGCGGGCCCCGTACTCGGCATCCGGATCGCCCCGCACACCTTCCCGGGACTGTCCAGGCGCCGCCTGCTCGCCATCGCCATCGCCGTCACCGGTATGGCCCTGCTGCTGACCGGCATCGTGCCAGACCCGACGACGGTGCTGCTGCTGGCGCTGCTCGCCGGCACCGCGGCCGGGATCACCGCCAACACCGGGCACGTCCTCATCGACCAGGAGACCGAGGAGTCCCGCCGGGCCCGCGCCACCGACCACCTGCACGCGGTCGCGCGCCTGCTCATGGCGGTCGGCGCCGTCGGCGCCCCCCTGCTGGCCGGGGGCATCGGCCCGCACCGCGTCGTCAACGGGCACTTCACCTTCGACCACGGCGGCGCCGCCTACGCCCTCATGCTGATCGGCGCCCTGCTGCTGCCCGTCGCCGCGCTCGTCCTCGGCAAGACCGACGACCGCCAGGGCGTCCCCCTGCGCCGCGACCTGCGCGAGGCGCTGCGTGGCGGCGACCCCGAGCAGGCGCCCGCCCCCACCGGCTTCTTCATCGCCGTCGAGGGCGGCGACGGGGCCGGCAAGTCCACCCAGGTCGAAGCCCTCGCCGAGTGGATCCGCGGCAAGGGCCACGAGGTCGTCGTCACCCGCGAGCCGGGCGCCACGGCGGTCGGCAAGCGGCTCCGCTCGATCCTGCTCGACGTCTCCAGCGGCGGGCTCTCCCACCGCGCCGAAGCCCTGCTGTACGCCGCCGACCGCGCCGAGCACGTCGACACCGTCGTACGCCCCGCGCTGGAGCGCGGCGCGGTCGTCATCTCCGACCGCTACATCGACTCCTCCGTCGCCTACCAGGGCGCCGGGCGCGACCTCGCGCCGACCGAGATCGCCCGCATCTCGCGCTGGGCGACGGACGGTCTCGTCCCGCACCTGACCGTCCTGCTCGACGTCACGCCCGAGGCGGCCCGCGAACGCTTCACCGAGGCGCCCGACCGGCTCGAGTCCGAGCCCGCGGAGTTCCACGACCGCGTGCGCTCCGGCTTCCTCACGCTCGCCGCGGCCGACCCCGCGCGCTACCTGGTCGTCGACGCGGCCCAGGAGCCGGAGGCCGTCACGACAGTGATACGGCACCGTCTCGACGAGATCCTCCCCCTGTCGGAGAAGGAGGTCGAGGCCCGCGAGGAGGCCCGCCGCCAGGCCGAGGAGGACGCCCGCAGGCGCGCCGAGGAGGAGGCCGCCCGCAAGGCCGAGGAGGAGCGGCTCGAACGCGAGCGCCAGGCCCAGCTGGAGAAGCTGCGCGCGGAGGAGGAGGAACGCCGCCGCCGCGCGGAGGAGGCCGCCCGCCTCGAGGCCGAGGAGGCCGCCGCGGAGGAGGCCCGCCGCCAGGCCGAGGAGGCCCGCAGGCAGGCGGAGGAGGAGCGCGCCCGCCGCGAGGCCGAGGAGCGCGTCCGCCGCGAGGAGCAGGAACGCCTGCGCCGCCAGGCCGAGGAGGAGGCCCGTCTCCGCGCCGAGGCCGAGGAACGCCGCCTGGAGCGCCAGCGCAAGGCCGAGGAGGCCCTGATGCGGGCCGAGCAGGCCCGCGTCGAGGCGGAGGACACGACGAAGACCGTGGAGACCCCGCGGCCGCCGGCCCCCTCGGCCGGGGCGGCCGGGGACGCGGAGACCGCCGTGCTGCGCGCGGTGCCGGTCGATGACGCGACGGCGGTCCTGCCGCCGGTCAAGCCGGCCTTCCCGGACTTCACGAAGACCGCCGAGACGCCGCGGCCGCCGCGGCCCGCCGCGCCCACCGAGCCCACCGACGCGGAGGAGACGGCCGTTCTGCCCCCGGTCACTCCCGGCGCTGCGGACGACACGGCCGTCCTGCCGCCCGTCCCCTCCGCGGACCGTGTGCCGCCCGGCATCTTCCGGCCCGAGGAGCCGGCTGCGGCGCCGCGTGACCCGGAGAACGAGCGCACGCGCGAGATGCCGTCCGTCCCCGCGGAGGGGCGCCGCCCCCGCCCCCGCCCTTCATGGGCCGAGGAGACCCCCCTCGACGACCTCCCCTCCCTCGCGGACGAGCTCCTCGGCCCGCGCGACGAGGACGACGACCGGAACTAAGCCCTCCGGGGGGCACCGTTCCGCATGCGGTGCCCCTTACGGCCGGGTGTGCGGGTGCGGCGCCGTTGTGGTTGCGGTTGTGGTTTCTCCCCCGCCTTCCCGCCCTCCCCCCAGCCTTCGGCCGGGGGGACCCCCATGGGGGCATCCCGCCACACCCCCTCCTGCCGGCTTGGGCGGCTAACGGCCGGACGGGGTTCAGAGAGCGGTCCGGGGTTGCCGCAGGTGCCCGACGCCCCCCACCGGCCGTCATGCGCCCCGACACACGGGAGGGGGTGTGGCGGGGTGCGCCCGGAAGCGACGAGCGGCGGACCCGGTGCCGAATACTGCAGGGGTAAACCGCGAGCGCTGTGGGGGTCCCCCCGGCCGAAGGCTGGGGGAGTGCGCCGGCGCGGCCCCGACTCCGGCACATGGTGCGCAGGCCCGCACTGACCGCGCCGGGCAATCGGGAGGGGCGGGCGGGGGGATGCCCGCCGCAGGCGCCACGCACCGACACACGAACGACGGGCCGTACCGCGAACCCCGGTCCGCGAAGCGCAACGCACCCGCATGGGGAAACGGCTTCGCCTCGCAGAGCCCGCACCGTAAGAATGGCCCCGTGCGGTACCTGATCCTCGGCGCCACGGAGGCGCGCAGCCCCACCGGCGCGCCCGTGCCGCTGGGCAGCGGCAAGCGGCTGCGGGCCCTGCTCGCCGCACTCGCGCTGCACGCCCCGCACGCGGTGTCTACGGACGCCCTGATCGCCGAGGTGTGGGGCGGCGAGGGCGACGAGCCGCCCCAGGACGCTCCCGGCGCACTGCAGGCGCTCGTGTCGAGGCTGCGCCGCGCCCTCGGGTCCCAGGACAACACGATCGCCTCGGGCCCCGCCGGCTACCGCCTGGTCACGGCCACCCCGGACGACGTCGACCTCCACCTCTTCGAGCGCCTGGCACACGAAGGCAGTGCCGCCCTCGACGCCGGTGACCCCGACGCCGCCGCGGAGACCCTGGAGGCCGCGCTCGCGCTGTGGCGCGGCCCCGCCCTGGCGGACCTGCCCGACCGGGGTTCCGCCGCCGCCCGGGCGGAGGACCTGCGGCTGACCGCGACGTACCGCCGCATCGAGGCGTGCCTGGTGCTCGGCCGCGCCGGTGAACTGCTGCCGCAGCTGCGCGGGCTGGTCGCCGAGCACCCGCTGCACGAGCCGTTCCGGGCGCAGTTGATACGGGCGCTGCGCGCGACGGGCCGCTCCGCCGACGCCCTGGCCGCGTACGAGGACACCCGCCTGGCCCTCGCCGACCGCCTCGGCACCGACCCGGGCGCCGAACTCAAGACCCTGCACGCCCAGTTGCTGTCGGCCGAACCGCAAGCGCCGGCCCCGACGGCCACTCCCGCCCCCGCCCCCGCCGCCCCGCCCCGCACCGGAAACCTGCGGGCCCGCCTCACCAGCTTCGTCGGCCGTGAGGCCGAACTGGGCGTGCTGCGTGCGAGCCTGACCGACGGCAGGCACCGCCTGGTGACGCTGACCGGCCCCGGGGGCTCGGGCAAGACGCGGTTGTCGCAGGAGGCCGCGGCCGCGGTGGCCGGGGCCTCCGCGTACCCGGACGGGGTGTGGCTGGCGGAGTTCGCCCCGCTGGACCGCCCCGCCGCCGTGCCGGACGCGGTGCTGAGCGCGATCGGACGCCGTGACACGGCCGTGCTGGCCGCCGCCCGAGAGGTGCGCAGCGCGGGCCAGGAGGCCGACCCGGCCGCCCGGCTCCTGGAGCACTGCGCGCAGCGCCGCATGCTGCTGGTGCTCGACAACTGCGAGCACGTCATCGACGCCGCGGCCGCCCTCACCGACCAGTTGCTCGCCGCCTGCCCCGGTGTGACCGTGCTCGCCACGAGCCGCGAGCCGCTGGGCCTGCAGGGCGAGACGGTGCGCCCGGTCGAGCCGCTGCCGTTGCCGACCGCGCACCGGTTGTTCGTGGAGCGCGCGGCGGCCGTGCGTCCCGGGTTCGACGCGGACCTCGACCACACGGCGGCGGTGGACGAGATCTGCCGCCGCCTGGACGGGCTGCCCCTGGCCATCGAGCTGGCCGCCGCGCGGCTGCGGGTGCTCACCCCGCGGCAGATCGCGGCCCGCCTCGACGACCGTTTCCGGCTGCTGACCGGCGGCAGCCGCACCGCGCTGCCCCGCCAGCAGACGCTGCGCGCGGTCGTCGACTGGAGCTGGGACCTGCTCGGCGAGGCGGAACGCACGACGCTGCGCCGGCTGAGCGTCTTCGCCGGCGGCTGCACGCTGCAGGCGGCGGAGGCCGTGTGCGGGGAGGAGGCGCTGGAGCTGGTCGGCCAGCTCGTGGACAAGTCCCTGGTCGTCGTCGACCACGGCGCGGAGGAGGTGCGCTACCGGCTGCTGGAGACGATCCACGAGTACGCTGCCGAGCGCGCCGCCGGTGATCCCGCCGACCTGGCGGAGGCGGCCCGCCGCCACACCGCGTACTTCGCGGACTTCGCCCGCACCGCGGACTCCGGCCTGCGCGGCCCCGATCAGTTGGTCTGGGCGGCCCGTGTGGAGGCGGACCTGGACAACGTACGGGCCGTGCTGCGCCGGACGATCGACGCGGGGGACGAGGCCGAGGGGATCGAACTGGCCCTGGCCATGGGCTGGTTCTGGTGGCTGCGCAACTTCCGCGACGAGGCGCGGGAGTGGCTCGTCCGGCTCATCGGGCTTGCCGAACTCCCCGACGATCCCGGCGCCCCGGGCTTCTGGTCGCGCATGAACCTGCGGCTGCTCCACCTCTTCGTGGTCAGCGACACCATCCCCCGCGAGGAGATGCAGAGCCGGGAGATGCTGGCGCTGGCCTCGCGGATCGTCGAGGTGTACAGCGTGCCGGGCCCGCACTCGGCGCGCTTCCCCGGCATGCTGTGGCCGTTCTGCGACTACGTCGTGGGCCGCCACGAGGCGATCCGGGGGCACGCGGACACGATGGTGGCCACCTGCCGCGCGTACGGCGGCGCGTGGGAACTGGCGGCGGCGCTGATGTTCCGTACGCACATCACGATCGACCTCCCCGGCGGGCTCCCCCGGGCCGACGCGGACTGGCCGGAGCTGCTGGAACTCAGCGAGCGGCTCGGGGACCGCTGGATGCGCGCCCAGGTCTGCGAGGCCGGTGCCGAGATGGCGCTGGCGTACGGCGACTACGCGGCGGCGCGGGCGGACCTGGAGGAGGCCCTGCGGCTCGGCGGTGAACTGGGCGCGCACGTCGAGGGCATCTTCGTCCGTTCCCGCATGGGTGAGGTGGCCCACCGCGAGGGCGACGACGCCCGCGCCGAGGAGCTGCTGCGCCAGGCGGCCGAGGAGGCCGAGCAGTACGGGGTGTGGGACGCCCGCGCCTACATCCGAGCGCTGCTGGCGACGATCGTGCTGCGCCGGGGCGAGCTCCGGGAGGCCCGGGAGCTGGTCGACCTCGCGCACAGCGAGGGCCGTCTGGGCACGCCCCCACCGGACTTCGAGCTGCTCGTGGCGAGCCTTTCGGCCCGGGTGGCCGCCGCCGAGGGCGACACGGCGGGTGCCCTGGCCGGGCTCGCGGAGGCACTGCGCGCGGGACTCGACGGCTTCTGCGCCGAACCGCGTCTGGCGGCGGTGGCCGAGTACGCCGCCGAGGTGCTGGTGGCCGTCGGCGATCCCGTACGGGCCGCCCGGCTGCACGGTGCGGCCGACGGCCTGCGCGCGGACCTGCCGCGCCCGGTCCCGGAGGAGGAGGGGGTGCGCGCGGTGGAGGCGGCGGCCCGTGCGGCCCTGGGGGACGAGCCGTACGAGCGGGCCCGCACCGCAGGCCACGGGCTGGGCGGCGAGGGCGCCTACGCGCTGCTGGCCGAGGTGATCGCTTAGGGGAATGGCCGGGGACGGGCTCTTCGTTGCAGGCTTGAGGATTCAACTGACGGTTTTGGTGACGGAGAGAGCATGAAGGTCGAGATCTACAGCGACATCGCCTGTCCCTGGTGCTACGTCGGCAAGCGCCGCTTCGAGCGGGCGCTGGCCGCCTTCCCGCAGGCCGACCAGGTCGAGGTGGTCTACCGCCCCTTCCAGCTCGCCCCCGACAAGTCCGACACCCCCGAGCCCCACCGCGCCTACCTCGACGAGCGCTACGGCCCGCAGTCCGCGGCGATGGACGCCCGAGTGGCGGAGCTCGGCCGCGCCGAGGGCCTCGCCTTCGACTTCGACCGCGCCATCGAGAACAACACGCTGCTCGCCCACCGCCTGCTCTGGCACGCCCTGGACGCGTACGGCGCCAAGGAGCAGGCCGCGCTCAAGGACCGGCTGCTCGTGGCGCACTTCGCCGAGGGCGCCGACGTCGGCGACCGCGGCACCCTGGCCGCGCTCGCCGCCGAGGCCGGGCTGGACCGCGACCGCGCGGCCGCCTTCCTCGCCTCCGACGAGGGCCTCGCGGAGGTGCTGGCCGAGATCGACGACGCCCGCAGCATCGGTGTGAACGCCGTCCCGACCTTCGTCTTCGAGGGCAAGTGGGCCGTCCAGGGCGGCCAGGAGACCTCGACCTTCCTGCGCGTGCTGGAGCAGGTCGCCCAGGAGACCGGCACGGTACCCGCCGCCCCCGCGGCGGACGCCTGCGCCGACGGAGCGTGCGAGGTCCCCGCCGGCTGAACCGGCGGGGAGCGGCGGCACAACTCAGTCGCAGGTGATCCGCGACACCGCCCAGTCCGCGACGTTCACCAGGTGGAACCTGCGCGTCGGCTCGACCGTCAGCCGGATGCGGGCGTTGCCGGCGATCGGCACGTGCACCGGCACCCCCGGGTCACCACCGCGCAGCACCTCGGAGCGCCACAACCGCCCGTGGTCGCCGTGGACCGAGAAACGCGCCGCGCCGAAGCCCAGTGCGACGTCGTCGATGCCGACGACGGCGTCGAAGGCGGTGCAGGAGCGGTTGAGGTCGATGGTGACGGTGGACGGCGCACCGACCGTGACGCCGTCGGGGTAGCGCGTGCCGTCGATGCCGAGGCCCCAGCGCTGCCAGACCCAGTCGCCGAGCCGGATCGTGGGCCGGTCCGACCGGCCGAGGACGCCGTGCCCGAGCGCGCTCAGCCGGTAGACCACCGGCTCGGGCGCCTGGGTCGGCGTCGGCGTCGGTGTGGGCGTGGGCGTCGGCCCGGGGGTACGGCTGGGGTACGGCGCCGGGGGCTCGCTGGGTGTGGGCGCCGGCTCCTCGACGGGGCGCGCCGAAGGCGTCGGGGTCGGGGTGACGGCCCGTACGGGAGCCTGGACGGACGGCGTCGGGCTCGGCGCCGGGGAGCGCCGCGACGGCGAGGGGGTCGGTGTGGGGGCCGGCGCCGGTACGACCGGCGCGGCCGAGGGCTTGCTCTCCACCTGCGGCGAGGGTGTGCTGTCGTTCCCGGTCAGGGCGATCGCCACCACGGCACCGGCCGCCGCGAGCGCCAGCCCAGCGGCAACGGTGATCTTCACCGGTGCGGCGGCCCCTTCGGCGGCCGCCGCACCACCGGCACCCGCCGCCGCACCACCGCCCGAAGCGCCGCCCGACGCTGCGGCGGCCGCGGCACCCGCGCCGGCACCGGCCGCCGCACCGCCCGCGGCGATGCCCGCCGCCTTCGCCGCGTACGCCGCGCCGAACCAGCCGACGACCGCGACCGGCAGCAGCCCCTTGAGCGCCGCGTTCACGTCCGCCAGCTCCGCCGCCGCGAGGCGGCACTTGGCGCATTCCTCCAGGTGCTTGCGCAGCTCCCGGTCGGCCCGCATCCGCAGACCGCCGCGGGCGTGCGCGCCGAGCCGGTCCGCGTAGCGCGCGCAGGCCCCCTCGGCGGTCAACGAGGACGAGACGTGCGCCTGCAGGTAGGCCTGGCGCAGTCCCTCGCGGGCGCGGTGTGCGAGGACGGCCGTCGCGTTGGCCGTCAGGCCGAGCAACGGAGCGACCTTGCTGGGTGACTCCTCCTCGACCGCGGTGTGCCACAGCACCGCCTGCCAGCGCTCGGGGAGCGTACGGAAGGCCTGGATGGCCAGCGAGCGTTCGGCCTCGTGCATCGCGCGCACGTCCGCACCCAGCTCCTGGGCGCCCTCGCCCGCCGCGGCACCGGCCGACGTGACCGCGAACACCGCGAAGTCGTCGACCAGTTGCTCCCGTTTGGCGGTGCTGCCCCACGACGCGGCCACCCGCCGCACCGTGGTGAGCAGGTAGGCCCGCACGGCGGCGTCCGGGCCGCTGCCGCCGCGGATCGCCTGCAGCGTGCGGGCGAAGACCTCGCCGGTCAGGTCCTCCGCGGTGTGCCGGTCACGGCAGCAGCCCCGTGCGTAGCGCCGCACGGCCGCCACGTGCCGCCGGTACAGCTCCTCGTACGCGCTGTCGTCGCCGCCGCGCACACGGGCGACCAGGTCGGCGTCGGACAGCTGCGCCCCGGGGGTGTCCGGGGCCTCGGGGAGGCGTTCCGCGAGCGGATCCCGCTGCCCGGGTACACGGCCGGACGGCGGGTCCGCACCGGAGTCCGCCCCCGCCTCCGCGGGTGGACCGGACTCCCCGTTTCCTTCATCCACGGGCGTAAGAGTGGCACACCCGTACCGTCCGACGAGCTGTCAAGCACCAGAACCACCCGTCCGGGGAGTTTCACCCCCCGGACGCGGGTCATCACCTGAACGGGTCAGCCTCACGCTCCCGGACGGGAGCGCAGCCCCTCCAGCAGGATGTCCAGCAACCGGCCCGAGGCGGCCGCCTGTTGGGCGGGGTCCGGCAAGGACGGCGCCGAGGTGGCGATGACCAGCAGCACGTCGGCCACCGACACGTCCGCGCGCAGTTCACCGGCCGCCCGCGCCCGCTCCACCAGCTGTCCGACGACGTCCAGCAGCGTGGCCACACCGGCGCCCGAGGCGACGTCCTCCCCCGCCCCGCGCTGCTGCGGTACGCGCGCCCCGTCCGAGGTACCGGCCGGCTGCACGTGCAGCACCTGCGGCGGCAGCAGCCGCCCGGCGCCGGAGGCCACCGACGTCCGCAGGAAGCGGGACAGCGCCGACCAGGCCTCCTCCTCCTGGCCCAGGGCCGCGCGCGCCTGCTCCGTCAGGCGTGCCGTCTCCTCCTCGGCTATGCGCCGCACCAGCACGTCCTTGCTGGGGAACCGCCGGTAGACGGTGCCGACGCCCACCCGGGCCCGCCGCGCCACGTCCTCCATCGGCGCGCCGTACCCCAGCTCGCCGAAGACCTCGCGGGCGGCCCGCAGCACGTGCTCGAGGTTGCGTTGCGCGTCCACGCGCAACGGCGACGTACGACTGCCGCCGACACCCCGTACGACCGTTTCCGGATGACCGCTGACGGTCGCGGTCATCGCCCATTGAGGGTCCTGGATATGCATATGTGTATCCCCCGGTTAATCGCGTCTCCCCCCGGAGACTCCCCACCCCATGATCGCCGGGAGACGGCGGACGACGCCGCACGGGCACCCCGGCCGGATACGAACATAGTTGAGCCCCGGTCAAGAATGAAGGGGGAGTCCACCCACGATCGGAGTACCACGGCCGCCGATTCTCCGTTCCGGCACTTCACACCGGTCGGCAACCCGCCCGTGACCTGCCGGAGAACAGGATTCGGCCATTCATTGCCGTACGCCCTGTGGACAAACCCCGATGGCCCATTGCCTCATGGGACGATGGCAGCACTCAAGGGGCCGTCCGGTGCGGCAGAAGAATCCGGGATCCCACGCATCCTGGTCGTCGGCGGCGGTTATGTGGGCATGTACACCGCTTTGCGGCTGCAGCGCAGGCTGAAGCGCGACGAAGCGGAAATCGTCGTGGTCGAACCGCAGCCTTATATGACCTATCAGCCCTTCCTGCCCGAGGCGGCGGCCGGCTCCATCTCGCCGCGCCACGTCGTGGTGCCCCTGCGCCGGGTCCTGGACCGCTGCACGCTGGTCGTCGGCGAGGCCCGGCGCATCGACCACGGCAAACGGGTCGCCACCCTCACCACCCTCGCCACCAAGGAGGAGGGCTCCGCCGCGCTGGAGCTGCCGTACGACCACCTGGTGCTGGCACCCGGCTCGGTCTCCCGCACCCTGCCGATCCCCGGCCTCGCCGAGCACGGCATCGGCTTCAAGACCGTCGAGGAGGCCATCGGGCTGCGCAACCACGTCCTGGAGCAGCTCGACATCGCCTCCTCCACCCGGGACGTCGAGGTCCGCGAGGCCGCCCTGACCTTCGTCTTCGTCGGCGCCGGCTACGCCGGCGTGGAGGCCCTCGGCGAGCTGGAGGACATGGCCCGCTACGCGGTGCGCTACTACCACAACGTCGAGGCCGACGACCTGAGGTGGATCCTGGTGGAGGCCACCGACCGCATCCTCCCCGAGGTCGGCGAGGAGATGGGCCGGTACGCCGTCCGCGAGCTGCGCGGCCGCAACGTCGACATCCGCCTGAACACCCGGCTGGAGTCCTGCGAGAACCGCATCGCCGTCCTCGACGACGGTTCCCGCCTCCCCACCCGCACCCTGGTGTGGACGGCCGGGGTCAAGCCGCACCCCGTGCTCTCCCGCACCGACCTGCCGCTCAACGGGCGTGGCCGGATCAAGTGCACCGCGGACCTGCGGATCGCCGGCACCGAGGGCGCCTGGGCCGCGGGCGACGCCGCCGCCGTCCCGGACGTCACCTCCGACGACCCCGAGGCGCTTTGCGCGCCCAACGCCCAGCACGCCCTGCGCCAGGCCCGGGTCCTGGCCGACAACATCATCGCGACCCTGCGCGGCGAGCCGCTGACCGACTACCGTCACGAGTACGCGGGCTCGGTCGCCTCACTCGGCCTCCACAAGGGCGTGGCACAGGTCTACGGGCGCAAACTCAAGGGCTACCCTGCCTGGTTCATGCACCGCGCGTACCACCTCAGCCGGATGCCCACCTTCAACCGCAAGGCGCGCATCCTGGCCGAATGGGTCCTGTCCGGGCTCTTCAAACGGGAGATCGTCTCGCTCGGCTCACTGGAGAACCCCCGCGCCGAGTTCGAGCTCGCCGCGGAGACCGGCCGCAAGCCCGACGCGCCCTGACCGCCAGTGCGGATGCGGTGGCCGATTCCCCCGGAGCGGTGGGTCGGCCACACTGGACCCCGTGACCAAGCGTGCGTCAGCACCTGCAAAGAGTGACAAATACGAGGAATCGGACGTTTGAACCTCACGCGTTGGAGCGCCCGGCTCCCCGGAACACAACGACGCAATGCCCAGGCGGCGGCCGCCGGTGCCGAACCCCCGTCCGGCGGAGCGGTCCCCGCGGCGCGCGGCGAGGCCGCCGAGCACCCCGACGCGCCGGCGCACACCCTCGACGCGCTCCCCGTACGCGAGGTGCTGGGCCGGCTGCCCGCCCTCATCGCGGTCACGCACGGGCCCACGCACCACCTCGGGTACGTCAACGAGGCCTGGACCGAGGTCTTCGGCCCCCGCACCGCAGGGGAGCCGGCCCGCGAGTCCCTCCCCGAGCTCGCCGAGCTCGGTCTGCTCCCCCTGATGGACCAGGTCTTCCGCAGTGGCAAGCCCCGCACCGTCAAGGCCCGCAGGGTCGCCACCGCCACCCGGCAGGGCTACTTCACCCTCACCTGCAGCCCCGTCCCGGTGAAGGACGGCGGCGACACCGGCGGTGTCCTGGTCTTCGCCACCGACGTCACCGACCAGGTCCAGGCGGCCGAACGCCTCCGCGAGAGCGAGCGCCGCCTCCACGCGACCGCCGTCACCCTCCAGCGCAGCCTGCTCCCCCAGGAGCTCGAACAGCCCGACGACCTGCGCGTCGCCGCCACCTACCAGCCCGGCGGCACCGACGCCGCCGTCGGCGGCGACTGGTACGACGTCATCACCCTCGGCGCCGGCCGCACCGCCCTCGTCATCGGCGACGTCATGGGCCGCGGCGTGCGCGCCGCCGCCGTCATGGGGCAGCTGCGCACCGCCGTCCGCGCCTACGCCCGCCTCGACCTGCCCCCGCACGAGGTCATCCAGCTCCTCGACGGCCTCGCCGCCGAGATCGACGCCACCCAGATCGCCACCTGCGTCTACGCCGTCCACGACCCCAGCGAGGGACGGCTGGCGTACGCCTCCGCCGGCCACCTGCCGATCGTCGTCCGCGACGCCGACGGAACCGTCCGCCGCGCCGACGAACCCACCGGCCCGCCGCTGGGTACCGGCGGCTGGGTCCACACCTCAGGCTCCGTCCCCCTCGGGCCCGGTGCCACCGCCGTGCTCTACACCGACGGCCTCATCGAGCGCCGCGGCGAGGACATCGACGAGGGCGTCTCCGCCCTGATGAACGCCCTCGCCGGTGCCACCGGCAGCCCCCAGGTCATCTGCGACCGCCTGTTGCGCGCCCTCGGGGTCACCTCCGAGCACGCCGACGACGTCGCCGTGCTCGTCATGCAGTACCCGCAGCACGAGGGCAATGACTCCGAGCTGTTCCGCAACGCCTCCCTGGAACTGCTGGGCGGCATCGAGGCGGCCCCCCGTGCCCGCGCCTTCGCGCAGGGCGTGCTGACCTCCTGGCGCTTCCCCGTCGAACTCGTCGACCTCGGCGTCCTCGCCGCCAGCGAACTGGTCGCCAACTCGCTCCAGCACGGCGTCCCGCCCATGCGGCTGCGGCTGCGCCGCACCGACCGGCGCCTGATCATCGAGGTCACCGACGGCGACGACCACCTGCCGCGCCGCCGCCGCGCCGAACCGGCCGACGAAGCCGGCCGGGGCATCTCCATCATCGCCACCATCGCGTCCGCCTGGGGATCCCGGCGGACCCCGGGCGGCGGCAAGGCGGTGTGGTGCGAGTTCGCGCTCCCCACCTGAGGGAGGATCACGCCGCCAGCACGGGCTCGTGCAGCGGCGCGTCCTGCCCGACCGTGAGACGCCGGCCCAGCCGCACCGAGAGCACGCTGACCGCCAGCGAGCACGCGACCAGCATCACGATGTACTCGGCGTACATCCCGCTGCCCGCCATGAGCCCGCCGACCGCCGGGCCCACGGCCAGCGCCAACTGCTTCACCAGCGCGAACGCCGAGTTGTACTGGCCGACCATCCGCTCCGGCGCCATGTCCGCCACCAGCGGTGCGACCGTCGGCGACAGCATCGCCTCGCCGAGCCCGAACAGCGCGTACGTGCCGATCAGCATGGCCGTCGCGATCCCGTGCGCGGAGCCCGTGAGCCCCGCGAGACCGGCGACCACCCACGCCAGGGCCCACAGCAGACCGACCGCCGCGATCACCCGGCTGCGCCGCCGCCGTTCCACCGGGCGCAGGACGAGGAACTGCGCCACCACGATCGCCGCGGTGTTCGCCGCGAGGGCGACGCCCAGCGTCGCCGGCGACACCTTGGTCACCTCGACCGCGTACGCCGACAACCCCGACTCGAACTGCCCGTAGCAGGCGAAGAACAGCACCCCGCCCAGCACGCACAGCTGCACCATCGCCCGGTCGGCGAACAGCGCCCGCCAACCGCCGGCCGCCTGGTCCGTCGGCGCCGCCTCCATGCGCGCCGCCTTCGGCAGCCGCACGGAAGCCGCGACGACACCGAGGACCACGAACATCGCGGCCTCGATCGAGAACAGCAGCGTGAAGGAGTCCGGCCGCGAGGTGTCGACCAGCAGCCCGCCCAGCAGGCCGCCGACACCCAGCCCGAGGTTGCTCAGGAAGAACTGCGTCGCGAAGGCCCGCGACCGCGTCTTCGGCGTGGAGCACCACACGATGAGCGTGGCCAGCGCCGGCTGCATCACGGCGATGCCCGCGCCCATCACCGCGGACGCGGCGATCACCAGGGGGGCGCTCGAGGCGAGCCCGAAGCCCATGGAGCCCACCGCCGCCGCGCACGCACCGGTCAGCAGCACGGGCAGCGGGCCGCTCCGGTCGATCGTCCGACCGGTGAACGGCAGCACGGCGAGCGCGGCGACGGCGAACGCGGACAGCACGACACCCGCCGTGCCCGCTCCCAGTCCCCGCACCTGCGCCACGTAGACGAACAGGAACGGGACGGTGAAACCGTTGCCGAACGCGCTCAGCGCGTTGCCCAGCTGGATCCGGCGCAGCGCGGCGCCCATCGCGGTGGTCACACTCACCCCTTAGCTCAGTAGTCCTCGAACTTGAAGACTTCAACTTTAAACTTCGAAGCTAAACAGTACATGCCGGAAGTCTTTAGGGCCAACGAGTTTCGTGGGACACTCCTGCCATGACGAGTGCAGCCGACGGCCCTGCCGGCACCCCGCAGGAGCTGGACCTCGATGAGCAGATCGCGATCTACCAGCGCGAATACCCCGAGGTGGACCCCCAGGTCGAGAAGATCGTCACGGCCCTGGGCAGGCTCAACCGCCGTATGAACGTGGGCTACAGCCGGCACCTGTCGGCCGTCGGCATCACCAGCGCCGAGTGGGAGGTCCTCAAGGCCCTTGTGGTCGTGGGCCGTCCGTACCGCCTCGGCCCCGGCGACCTGGCCAAGCGACTCGGTCTCACCCCGGCCGCCATGACCCACCGCATCGACCGCATGGTGGCGGAAGGTCTGGTCACCCGGGAGCGTGACGAGAGCAACCGCGTCCGCGTCATCGTGGAGCTCACCGACCTCGGCCGCAGCAAGTGGCTGGAGACGATGCGCATGGCCTCCGTCTTCGAAGCGGACCTCCTCCAGGACCTCGCCCTCGACGAACGCAACGTCCTGGGCGACCTCCTGACCCGTCTCCTCCGCCGCGTCGAGGCCGACCAGCCGGACGCCGGCGGCCGCCTGAGGGACCTGGACTGACCCGGCTGCCCCGGTTTGACAGACGTACGGGGGATCCGTAATGTTCTCCGAGTTGCCCGCCGGTGAACACCGACTCCGGTCGGTCCCCGGGCAGCCATTCCGCAGGGCCCACCTCGATGAACGGCTTCGTGCCGTCTCGTTCGCGTGTGCGTTTTTCGGAATGAGGATCGACGGAATTGCTCGATTGGCATCGGGCGCCACTGATCCGCTAATGTTTCACCAGTCGGAACGGCCCAACGGCCGCGAGGACAAGCCCCGCTGACCGGGGATCAGGCCGGAAACGGTCTGATAGAGTCGGAAAAGCCGAAAAGCGAAAGCCGGACGGCGAAACCCCCTCCAGAGGGTGGCAGAGAAGGAAATCGGATCTGCTAAGCTGGAGACAACGAAGGGAAAGCCCGGAGGGGCCGGTGAAACGGTCTCGAA